>NZ_JBIWOA010000048.1:0-81090 GCF_044767525.1 Streptomyces sp. NPDC101234
GTTACATTCCGAACCCGGAAGCTAAGCCTCACAGCGCCGATGGTACTGCAGGGGGGACCCTGTGGGAGAGTAGGACGCCGCCGAACAAATATTGAGAAAGAGCCCCACACCTCACGGTGTGGGGCTCTTTTGCGTTTAGGGGTCTGTGAAAAGAAAAAGGCAGGCCCACGCACAGGCCTGCCGTGCGGTCTTCAGAGCCGGCCCGCCGCTTTCAAAGCGAGGTACGCATCCGCCAGCGCGGGTGCGAGGGCATCAGGCGTCGCGTCCACAACCGTCACACCGTGCCGACGGAGTTGCTCTGCGGTCCGATGCCGTTCGCTCTGGGCCTGCGCCGCTGCCGCTGCCTCATATACCGCGTCGGCGTTCCCACGGGCCGTCGCCATTCGGGAGACATGCGGGTCGGCCACAGACGCGAGCAGAACTGTGTGACGTTGGGTCAGCTGGGAGAGCACGGGAAGCAGGGCCTGTTCGACAGGAGCGGTGTCGAGTGTCGTCAGCAGGACGATCAGGGAACGGCGTGGAGCCGAACGGAGTGCCATGGCTGTGAGGCCGCGTGCGTCGGTTTCGACGAGCTCGGGCTCGAGCGTGGCCATTGCGTTGACCAGGGACGGCAGCACATCGCCTGCGGAGCGGCCCTGGACGAGGGCGCGGACCCGGCGGTCGTAGGCGAGAAGGTCCACGCGATCGCCCGCTCGCGAGGCGAGGGCCGCCAGGAGGAGCGCCGAGTCCATGGAGGCATCCAGGCGTGGGGCGTCACCGACTCGGGCGGCGGAGGTGCGGCCGGTGTCCAGGACCAGGAGGATGTGCCGGTCGCGTTCGGGGCGCCAGGTACGTACGGCCACTGTCGACTGCCGCGCGGTGGCTCGCCAGTCGATGGAACGGGTGTCGTCACCGGGGACGTACTCGCGCAGGCTGTCGAATTCTGTGCCCTCGCCGCGCGTGAGAACGCTGGTGCGACCGTCGAGTTCACGCAATCGGGCGAGTTTTGACGGCAGGTGCTTGCGGCTGGTGAACGGGGGCAGAACCCGGACAGTCCAGGGCACCTTGTGGCCGCCTTGGCGGGAGAACAGGCCGAGGGGGCCGTAGGAGCGGATCGTGACGCCGTCCGCCTGGCGGTCACCGCGGCGGGTGGGGCGTAGCCGGGTCGTGACGCGTCGGCGTTCCCCTGCGGGGACGGTGAGGCGGTGGCGTGATGCCTCGACCTCGGTGCCGGGTTGCCAGCTGCTGGGCGGCCAGCCGTCCCTGAGGCGGGCCCGGAGCGGGCGGCCGGCCGGGTTGGTCACCGTCAGGGTGACGTCGGCGGTCTCGCCCAGGCGGGCCGAGGTGTCACCGGAGCGGGTCAGCACGAGCCGTCGTACCGGAGCCGCCAAGGCGAAGTCGCAGGCGCAGGCCAGGGCCAGCGACCCGTCGACCGCGAGGATGCCTGTCCAGCTGGGTCCCCACAGACCGATGGGGATCGATCCGATTGCCGCGAGGAGGGCGGCCCGTCCGGTGAGCGGCATCAGCGGGGGACCGGGACGTGGGCGAGGATCGCGTTGATGACGGAGTCGGCGGTCACGCCCTCCATCTCGGCCTCGGGGCGGAGCTGGACGCGGTGGCGGAGAGTGGGCAGGGCGAGGGCCTTCACGTCGTCCGGGATGACGTAGTCGCGGCCCGTCAGCCAGGCCCACGCACGGGAAGTGGCCAGCAGAGCGGTGGCTCCGCGCGGGGAGACGCCGAGGGTGAGGGACGGCGACTCGCGGGTGGCGCGGCAGATGTCCACCACGTAGGCGGTGATCTCGGAGGAGACGGTCGTCTTGGCGACCGCTGTGCGGGCGGCTTCGAGGTCGGCGGGGCCGGCCACGGGGCGTACGCCGGCGGCTCGCAGGTCGCGTGGGTTGAAGCCCTCGGCGTGCCGGGTGAGGACGTCGATCTCGTCCTGGCGGGAGGGGAGAGGGATCGTCAGTTTGAGCAGGAAGCGGTCGAGTTGGGCTTCGGGAAGGGGGTATGTGCCCTCGTACTCGACCGGGTTCTGGGTCGCGGCGACCAGGAACGGCTCAGGGAGCGGGCGTGGCGTGCCGTCGACCGTGACCTGGCGTTCCTCCATGGCTTCGAGGAGGGACGACTGCGTCTTGGGCGGGGTGCGGTTGATCTCGTCCGCGAGGAGGAGGTTGGTGAAGACCGGGCCGGGCTGGAAGGAGAACTCGGTGGTGCGGGCGTCGTAGACGAGGGAGCCCGTGATATCGCTCGGCATCAGGTCGGGGGTGAACTGGACGCGCTTGGTGTCCAGTTCGAGCGCGGATGCGAGAGTGCGGACGAGCAACGTTTTGGCGACTCCGGGGACTCCTTCGAGTAGCACGTGTCCGCGGCACAGGAGAGCGACGACGAGGCCGGTCACGGCGGGGTCCTGGCCGACCACGGCCTTGGCGATCTCGGCGCGGAGGGCCTCCAGGGAGGCCCGGGCGTCGGCCGGGTTCCCGGTGCTCCCGGCGTTGTCAGTGGTCGGGTCCATCATGGACGGCGTACCTCTCTTTCGAGGGCGTCGAGTTGGTCGGTGAGGGCGATGAGGGCCGCGTCGTCGCCGGGCGGCGGTCCGAAGAGCAGGGAGTGCAGGGTCTGTCCGTCGCCGTGGAGTTGGGCGGACAGGGCGGGGAGCAGGGCCTCGGGTGCGTGCGCCTGGGAGACGGGGACGCCGACGAGGGGGGCGAGGCGGGTGCGTGCGGTGGAGCGAAGAGCGGCGGCCGCGCGGTCGCGGGCGTTGGCCTTGCGATAGAGGCGGGCGCGGCCTTCGACGGTTTCGGAGGCGCGGATCGCCACGGGGAGTTTCTCAGGCACGAGGGGGCCGAGTCGGCGTGCCCGCCAGAAGGCGGCGAGGGCTGCGGCGATGAAGAGCTGGAGCGTGCCCCAGAGCCAGCCGGAGGGGAGCAGGTCGAAGAGGCTTTTCTGTTCGCCGGTGCCGGTGGCCGAGGAGTCGGAGAGCGAGGGGAGGTACCAGACCAGATGGGGGCGGGAGCCGAGGAGTTGGAGCGCGAGCGAGGCGTTGCCCTGCTCGTCGAGACGGTCGTTGAGCAGGATGTCGGGGGCGCCGAGGACGACGGTGTCGCCGCTTCCGGAGGCGGCGGGGACGCGGATCAGCGTGGCCAGCCGCTGGCTGGGGTAGCAGGAGTCGGCGTCGAGGTGGGTGGTGGTGTAGCGGATGCCGCCGGTGTCGGCGCTGCCCGCGCGACGGGCCTCGGCCAGGCCGCAGTGGGGATCGAGGGTGGAGTTGAGGCTGGTGGCGGGGTCGGCGGTGACGCCTGGTGCGAGCCGTTCGACGGACGAGCCGCCGGCGGCGACCAGGACGGTGCGCCCGCCCGAGCCGGCGGTCGACGCCCGCAGTTGGGACTGCTGGTGCGGGGTCAGCAGGTCGGGTATGGCGACGAGAAGGGTGGTGTCGCGGCCGGCCGCGGCGCGGGCCTCGGCCAGGGTGGTGACCACGCGGGTGGACACACCCCGGTCGGCGAGGAGTTCGGCGACGGCGCGGCTGCCGTAGCGGTCGGCGGAGCGCGGGTCGAGGTCGCCGTGTCTGTTGTCGGAGCGGATGACGGCGATGGCGACGGCCCCGGCCAGGAGGAGCACCACGGAGAGGACGATGCCTCGGGCGCGGGTCCACACCTGGCGGGTGGTGGGCGCCGTGGAGGTCGCCGGGATGACTGCGCCGGTGGTCATTCGGCGGCTCCCTGGCGGGTGTTGTGGGCCGTGCTGTGGGTGCTGGCGAGTACCGGCTTGGTGCGTTCCAGGTCGCGGTCGAGTTCGGCGATGCGCTCGTACGACGCCTGGGTCGCCCTGCGGCCGCCGTACGTGACGTCGTCGAACTCGCGGGCGGCGGCGCGCAGTCCGTCCGTGTGGGCGGGCAGGGCGCGGCCGGCTTCGGCGGCGGCCTCGTCGGCGGTGCGGCCGGGACGGACGTCGAGCAGGGCGCGTTCTTCCAGGGCGCGGACGACGCCGCGCATGCGTTCCTGGAGGGCCTGGTTCCAGTGGCCCTGGGCGGCGTGGGCCTCGGCGGCGGCGCGGTGCTCGGCGGCGCTGCGGGGGCGGTCGTCGAACAGAGCGGCGGCGGAGGCAGGCTGGCGGCGCGGGGTGCCCAGGCGCCACCACAGGGCGCCCAGGACGGCGATCACGGCCAGGACCACGACGACGAGGCCCAGCGCGCCTCCGGGCGTCGCGGACGCGGCGACGGAGAGCAGGCGGTCGATCCAGTCCAGGACGGCGTTCAGGGCGCGCTGGAACAGCCCGGGGTCGTTCTCGTGGTACATCCGCTTGGACAGCTCACGCCGTGCCGCTTCTCGCGCAGGGTCGCGCGGAATGGTCACGGGTGGCTCGTCGCCCGAGCCGGCCAGCGACAGCAGAGCTGTGTCACGGGCCCGCAGCAGGCCTTGTACGGCCTCGTCGACGGCGCGCGGCAGGATTGCCGGCATCGCTGCGAGGACTCCCCCCGTCGGAATCACCGCATCAGCTCCCCGGGACGGCGCCGGGGGTGCCGGCGCCGTAGTCCTCGACACCGGCGGCGCGGGCCAGTTCGAGGTCGAGGGCCTCGCGGCGGATGCGCTGGTCGATGTAGAGGAGCACGGTGACGCCCGCGTTGATCGGGAAGGTGAGCATGGAGCCGATCACCGAGCCGATTCCGCTGACGACGAGGAACGTCCAGCCGTAGTTGCTGTTGGTGCCCTGGAGGAAGCCGCTGAAGCCGTCGCCGCCGAGGTAGGCCCCGAGCACCGTGAAGGGGACCACGGCGAGCGACGAGACGATGTTGGCGATGATCGTGGCCAGGAACTGGATACCGAAGACCCGCCACCAGGAGCCGCGGACCAGCTTGGCGGAGCGGCCCAGCGACTTGGTGATGCCTTCCTTCTCCAGCATCAGGGCGGGCGAGGCCAGGGAGAAGCGGATCATCAGCCACACGGTCACGATGGCGCCCGCGAGGATGCCGAGGACGAGCAGTGCGGCGATGGCGCCGCCCGGACCGCCGGCGATCGCGACGACGATGCCGGGCAGCGCGCCCACGAGCAGGACGCCGACCGCGATGAGCCCCATCAGGACGATGAGGCCGAACAGTTTGGGGACCTGCGGACGGGCGTCGCGCCAGGCCTCGCCGGTGCTGACGGACCTGCCGAGGACGGCGCGGCTGGTGACGGTGGTCAGCAGGGCTGTCGCGATGATGGTCCCGACCAGGGAGATCAGCAGGACGGCGACCGAGCTGAGCATGACTTCGCCGGCGGCGCGGGACACCTCGCTGAGGGAGGCGCTCGGGTCGCTGAGGGAGTCGGTGGTCTCGGTGTCGTTCAGGACGAGGCCCTGAAGGAGGATCACCGCGACCTCGGTGACGACGGCGACGGCCAGCGAGATGCCGAGGACCGTGCGCCAGTAGGTGCGCATGGTGGAGACGGCGCCGTCGAGGATCTCGCCCACGCCGAGCGGGCGGAGCGGGATCACACCGGGCTTGGCGGCGGGCGGGGGGCCGCCCCAGCCGCCGCCCCAGGCTCCGTATCCGCCGGGCGGCCCGTAACCTCCGGGCGGGCCGTATCCGCCAGGGGGACCGTAACCGCCGGGTCCGCCGGGGCCCCCGTGACCGCCGCCGGGGGGCCGGCTGCCCCAGCCGGGGCCGGGGGGTGGGGGCGGCGGTGCCTGGCCTGGTGCCGGGGCGCCCGTGGGCGCGGACCACTGGCTGGGCGGCGGCTGTTCCTTCGACCACTTCGAACCGGAGCCCTGTGGATCCGCGCCCGGCTGTTCGGCGGGCTGTTCGGCAGGCACTGCGGGAACGGGGCGGTCGGCAGGGGCGGACGCGCCGGGTTCCCGCCCGTCGGACGGGGCGGATCCGGGCGAGGCCCAGCCCGGAGTGTCGTTCATCGAAGCTCCTTCACGGTGCCCGTCCGCGGTCGCGGTGGCAGGTTGGCAGCCATCGTGCCATGGGGCGGTCGCCCAGTGACCGGCCGCGGTAGAGGCTGCGCACCTTCAATTGTCCGCGGGATACGGGGCAGACTGACCGCATGGCTGATCAGTACGCGCAAACCGGCGAGGACAAGAGGCCGACGGGGATGGCCGTGATCCGGTGGGAGGAGCCTCCCGAAGGTCCTGTCGTGGTCCTTCTCGACCAGACCAGACTGCCCACCGAGGAGGTCGAGCTGGTGTGCACGGACGCGCCGGCGCTGGTGGAGGCGATCCGTTCGCTCGCGGTGCGCGGCGCGCCGCTGCTCGGGATAGCCGGGGCGTACGGCGTCGCGCTCGCCGCCGCGCGGGGCTTCGACGTGGACGAGGCCGCGGCGGCGCTGGCGAGTGCCCGGCCGACCGCGGTGAATCTGTCCGTAGGGGTGCGCAGGGCCGCGTCGGCGTACCGGGCGGCCCTGGCCAAGGGCGGGGACACCGGGGCGGCGGCCGCGGCGGCACTGGTGGCCGCGCGGGCCCTGCACCGGCAGGATGCCGAGGCCAGCGCCCGGATGGCCGGGCACGGGCTCGCGCTGCTGAACGAGCTGCTGCCGGGCGGAGGGCACCGGATCCTCACCCACTGCAACACCGGTTCGCTGGTGTCGGGAGGGGAGGGCACGGCGTTCGCGGTGGCCCTTCAGGCCCATCGGGCGGGGCGGCTGAGGCGGCTCTGGGTGGACGAAACGCGTCCGTTGCTGCAAGGTGCTCGCCTGACGGCATACGAAGCGGCTCGCAGCGGTATGGCGTACACCTTGCTCACCGACAACGCGGCCGGTTCGCTGTTCGCGTCGGGTGAGGTGGACGCGGTGCTGATCGGGGCGGACCGGATCGCGGCCGACGGATCGGTGGCGAACAAGGTGGGGAGCTATCCGCTTGCGGTGCTCGCGCGGTACCACCATGTGCCGTTCATCGTGGTGGCCCCGGTGACGACGGTGGATCCGGAGACGCCGGACGGGGCGGCCATCGAGGTCGAACAGCGCCCCGGATTTGAGGTGACCGAGGTCACAGCACCGCAGGTGCCGGTGACGGGAGCGGGAGGCGGGATTCCGGTGGCACCCCTGGGAACCCAGGCGTACAACCCGGCGTTCGACGTGACGCCGCCGGACTTGGTGACGGCGATCGTCACCGAGGAAGGCGTCGTTTCGCCCGTGACGGCAGAGGCACTTGCCGAGCTGTGTGCCAGGTCACGCCAGGTAACGATTAGCTAATGGGATGATGTCGTTTATGAAGGGACGAGTCCTTGTCGTCGACGACGACACCGCACTGGCCGAGATGCTCGGCATCGTGCTGCGTGGTGAAGGTTTTGAGCCGTCTTTCGTAGCCGACGGCGACAAGGCGCTGGCTGCTTTCCGTGAGGCCAAGCCCGACCTGGTGCTGCTGGACCTGATGCTGCCCGGCCGGGACGGTATCGAGGTGTGCCGCCTGATCAGGGCGGAGTCCGGGGTGCCGATCGTGATGCTCACTGCGAAGAGCGACACCGTCGATGTGGTCGTGGGCCTGGAGTCGGGCGCGGACGACTACATCGTGAAGCCGTTCAAGCCGAAGGAGCTGGTGGCCCGGATCCGGGCCAGGCTGCGGAGGTCGGAGGAGCCGGCGCCGGAGCAGCTCGCCATAGGTGACCTGGTCATCGACGTGGCCGGGCATTCGGTGAAGCGGGACGGGCAGTCGATCGCGCTGACCCCGCTGGAGTTCGACCTGCTGGTCGCGCTCGCCCGCAAGCCGTGGCAGGTGTTCACGCGTGAGGTGCTCCTGGAGCAGGTCTGGGGCTACCGGCACGCGGCGGACACCCGTCTTGTCAACGTTCACGTCCAGCGGCTGCGCTCCAAGGTCGAGAAGGACCCGGAGCGGCCGGAGATCGTGGTGACCGTCCGTGGTGTCGGATACAAGGCCGGACCGAGCTGACATGTCCGGGGACAGTGCCGCTTCGGCCCCCGGCCGGTCCGGGGACCGTCCGGGGCGGCCTGTCGGCGGAAAGGGGTCCGGCTCGCGCTGGCGGCTGCTCTTCGAGGGCGGACTGCTCCAGGGCGGAGTCCAGGGCAGCCCGGTCCTGCGGCTCTTCATGCGCTGGGTGCGGCGCCCGCTGCTGCCGGTCATGCGGCTGTGGCGGCGCAACATCCAGCTCAAGGTCGTCGTCACGACCCTGCTGATGTCGCTGGGCGTGGTCCTGCTGCTCGGCTTCGTCGTCATCGGGCAGGTCCGCAACGGCCTGCTGGACGCCAAGGTGAAGGCCTCGCAGAGCCAGGCCACCGGTGGGTTCGCGGTGGCCAAGCAGAAGGCCGACGAGGCCGCGACCGGCACCGGTGACACCGCCGCGTCGGCGGACGGACGGCAGTCGCAGAACGTCACCTCGTGGATGAGCGATCTCGTCGACTCGCTTTCCAGCGGCGGCCAGGGCGCCTTCGACGTGGTGACGCTGCCCGCGGGCAGCAACAACAGCGGCGGCGGGCGCACGCGTGCCTCCGGGCAGGTCGACCCGACGGCCAGCGTGCCCGACGACCTGCGCGCGCGGATCAACGGCAATACGACGGCCGCGCAGAGCTATACCCGGATCATGTACACGGACAGCGATATGGAGTCGCAGCCCGCGCTGGTCATCGGCAAGCAGGTCAACGACCCGAACAACAACCCGTACGAGCTGTACTACCTCTTCCCGCTCACCCAGGAGGAGAAGTCCCTCAGCCTGGTCAAGGGCACGCTGGCGACCGCCGGGCTGTTCGTCGTCGTACTCCTCGGGGCCATCGCCTGGCTCGTGGTGCGGCAGGTCGTCACGCCCGTGCGGATGGCGGCCGGGATCGCCGAGCGGCTCTCCGCGGGGCGGCTCCAGGAGCGGATGAAGGTCACCGGCGAGGACGACATCGCGCGGCTCGGCGAGGCCTTCAACAAGATGGCGCAGAACCTCCAGCTGAAGATCCAGCAGCTGGAGGACCTGTCGCGGATGCAGCGCCGGTTCGTGTCGGACGTGTCGCACGAGCTGCGGACGCCGCTGACGACCGTACGGATGGCGGCCGACGTCATCCACGAGGCGCGCGAGGACTTCGACCCGGTGACGGCGCGGTCCGCGGAGCTGCTCGCCGACCAGCTGGACCGCTTCGAGTCGCTCCTCGCCGACCTGCTGGAGATCAGCCGCTTCGACGCGGGCGCGGCGGCGCTGGAGGCCGAGCCGATAGACCTCAGGGAGGTCGTACGGCGGGTGGTCAGCGGGGCCGCGCCGCTCGCGGAGCGCAAGGGCACGCACATACGCGTGGTCGGCGATCTGCAGCCCGTCGTCGCCGAGGCGGACGCCCGGCGCGTGGAACGGGTGCTGCGCAACCTGGTCGTCAACGCCGTGGAGCACGGTGAGGGCAAGGACGTCGTCGTCAAGCTGGCCGCGGCCGGCGGGGCGGTCGCGGTCGCGGTGCGCGACTACGGCGTCGGGCTCAAGCCCGGCGAGGCGACCCGGGTGTTCAGCCGCTTCTGGCGGGCGGACCCGGCGCGCGCCCGTACCACCGGCGGTACGGGCCTGGGGCTGTCGATCGCCCTGGAGGACGCCAGGCTGCACGGTGGCTGGCTGCAGGCGTGGGGGGAGCCGGGCGGCGGCTCGCAGTTCCGGCTGACGCTGCCGAGGACCGCGGACGAGCCGCTGCGGGGCTCGCCGATACCGCTGGAGCCCAAGGACTCCCGGCGCAACCGGGGGCTCAACGACGCCGGTCTGCCGAGCGGTGGAGGGGACAAGCGGGCGACCGTACCGGTGCAGCCCGGCGGCCAGGCGTCGCCGCTCGCGCCGATTCCGCAGCGGGTGGCCACCGTGGCTCCCACCGCCGACCCGACCGCCCTGCCCGGCAACGGCGCCCGCGTGGTGCCGAGGCCCACCGGGGGCGCACGGCGCCAGGAGAGCACGTCAGAGACCGGCGCGGCCGACGACGGGAGCGTCGCCGGGCCGGAGGAGCCGAACAAGCCAGGGGAGGCATTTCGTGGGCGCTGACCGCGAGGGGAGCGCCCGGCGCCGACCGGTGCGTGCGGTGGCGTACGCCGCCTGTGGGGCCGTATTGCTGGCGGGCTGTGCCTCCATGCCGGACAGCGGCGACCTGCAGGATGTCGAGTCCACGCCACGGCAGGACACACAGGTGCGGGTCTTTGCCATGCCGCCGCAGCAGGACGCCTCGTCGACCGAGATCGTCCAGGGTTTCCTGGAGGCCCTGACCAGCGACGATCCGCACTACGACACCGCGCGCCAGTATCTGACCACGGCCGCCGCGAAGACCTGGCGGCCGGAGCTGCAGGCCACGGTGCTGGCGAACGGGCCGAGCATCCAGACCGCCGCGCGCCCGGCGGGCCGGGAGGACGCCGACAGCATCGCCTACGCGATCCAGGGCAGCCAGGTGGCCACCGTCGACGCGCAGCAGGCGTACACGCCCGCCGACGGGTCGTACCGCAGGACGGTGCATCTGACGAAGGACGCCAAGAGCGGGCAGTGGCGGATCGACTCGCTGCCGCAGGGTGTCGTGATGGGCCAGTCGGACTTCCAGCGCAACTACACGTCCGTCGACAAGTACTACTTCGCCTCGGACACCTCGGCCGCGGAGACCGGGCAGCCGGTGGCGGTCGCCGATCCCGTCTTCGTCCGCAGCAAGGTGGATCCGACGACCCAGCTGGTGCGTTCGCTGCTCAACGGCCCCACCTCCTGGCTCGGCCCGGTGGTGCGGTCGAGTTTCCCGACGGGTGCGGCGCTGAAGAAGGGCGTGTCCGGGCTGACGCCCGACGACCAGAACCGGCTCACCGTGCCGCTGAACGTCAAGGCGTCCCGGATCGGTTCGGCCAAGTGCACGGAGATGGCGACCCAGTTGCTGTTCACGGTGCGGAACCTGACGCCCACGGTGGGCTCGGTCGCGCTGCAGTCGGTGAACGGCGGCCGGATGTGCGACGTCAACGAGGAGGACGCCGAGGGCATCGCCTGGCGCCCGTCCACCAAGCGGCCCGACTACCTGTACTTCCTCGACAGCAAGCACCGGCTGGTGCGGATGACCACCGGCGGTCCCGGCACCAGCGCGGTCGCGGTACCCGGTCCGTTCGGCGCGGGCACCAAGCCGCTGCGGTCGGTGGCGGTGGCCCGTGACGAGCGGACCGCCGCCGGGGTCACCAGCGACGGCAAGGCGCTGTACGTCTCCTCGCTCACGTCGGACGGCTCGCTCGGGAACGCCGTGCTGACCAGCCGCGGTGCGACCGAGGACGACCGGCTGACGGCCCCGAGCTGGGACGCCCGGGGCGACCTGTGGGTGGCCGACCGGAATCCCGACAAGCCGCAGCTGTACATGCTGGCGCAGGGCGTCGGTCAGCCGCTGGCCGTGCAGATCCCCGAGCTCGACGGCCGTATCGAGGACGTCCGGGTTGCCGCCGACGGGGTGCGGATCGCGCTCGTCGTGGAGAAGAACGGCGAGCAGTCGCTGCTCGTCGGGCGGATCGAGCGCACCAAGTCCGACGACAAGCAGGAGGTTTCGGTCCTCGAACTGCGCTCCGCCACGCCCGGCTCCGAGGAGGTCACCGCGATGTCCTGGGCCGGGGACAGCCGGCTCGTGGTGGTCGGGCGTGAGCAGGGCGGTGTGCAGCAGACGCGGTACGTCCAGATCGACGGCTCCACTCCGGACGGGCCGGCGCCCGCGGCCCTGACGGGCGTCCTGGCGATCGCCGCGTCCGAGGACGACCGGGTGCCGCTGGTGGCCGACTCGCAGGACGACGGGATCGTCCGGCTGCCGTCCGGCGACCAGTGGCAGAAGGTGGTCAAGGACGGGTCGGCGCCGGTCTATCCGGGCTGAGCCCACCACCGCGTGAGCGGCCGTCCCGGTTCGGCGCCGAACCGCGACGGCCGCTTCTGCGTGCGCTCCGAGCGGGGCCGCTCGGTGCCGGGTGCCTCGGGCGACCGCCATTTGTGTGCCCCGGGCGACCGTTGTCGGACGGAGTGGCCGCCTTCTCACCCGTGTGGGTGACGTGCTGTGCGTGTCGCGTGGAGTTGTCCACAGGCAGTTGTCCACAGGGGTGGCCGGTCCGGCCCGGCATTGGCACAGTGGGCACATGCGGGGGTGGTGGCAGGATCTCACCGACCTGGTGCTACCGGCCGAGTGCGGAGGCTGTGGAACGCCTCGCACGGTGCTCTGCGACGGGTGCCGTGCCGCCCTGAGCGGGGCCGTACCGCGCCGGGTGCGACCGGTGCCGGAGCCGCCCGGGCTGCCGGCGGTGTACGCGGCGGCGCCTTATGCGGACGAGGTACGGGCGGCTCTCCTCGCCCACAAGGAAAGGGGCGCATTGGCGCTGGTCGGAGCGCTGGGGACGGCTCTGGCAGGAGCGGTGCGCGCCGGGTTCCCGGAGGCGCTGACGGTCCGGACGGCCCGGAGCGTCAGGATCGTGGCCTCCTGGGCCGACCGGGCGACCGGGAGTGCCGGTGGCGACACCGGCGGCGTGACCGCCGACCCGGCCCGCGGTGCCTGTGCCGGCGGACCCGTGCTGCTCGTCCCGGTGCCCTCCGCGCCGTGGGCCGTGCGGGCGCGGGGGCATGATCCGGTGCGGCGGATCGCCCTCGTGGCGGCCGCGGAGCTGCGGCGGAGCGGGGCCTCGGTCCGGGTGGCCCCGGTGCTGCGGCAGCGGCGGGCGGTGGCCGACCAGGCGGGGCTCAACTCACGGCAGCGGCTGGCCAATCTCGCGGGCGCGCTGGAGGTGTCGGCGGGCGGTGCGAGGCTGCTCGCAGGGGGCTCTGTCGTTCTCGTCGATGACCTCGTCACGACCGGCTCGACGCTTGCGGAAGCGGCCCGCGCGGTGCGGGAGGCGATGGGGCCAGAAGGGTCAGGAGGGGCAGGAGCGGAGACAACGGCCGTGTATCGGCGCGCGGCTTGGGAAGGTAGGGAGGAACGGACGGCCGGAGCGAGGGAAGCGCGAGCGCAGTGGACACGGGACGCACCGGGAAAGGCCGAGGCGAACGCCCTCAGGTGGCCGATCCGTGCGGCTGTGGTCGCGGCGGCGCCAGATTCTTTCGAAATGAACCGGAACTGACTGTGAACGTTCATCGTTGCAGGTAGTGACAGGGTCAATTCACCTGAATGGAGGTACGCATCAGTAGAGGGTGACGACATCCGTCCGGGCGAGATATGTTCGGTTGTGAGGGAGAAAGCCGCAGGCCATGTCTCCTCTATCCGAATGCCGTGCCGCGGGTTTTCCGTAATCATCGCGGTGCTGGGGTGCAGATCTTGCCCATGGGGGAGGAGGAGGTGAAGTCACCGAGTCCGAGGCTCCGGGGTTCACCGGAGTTGGGTGCAAAAGGGAGATGCTCCGCCTGTGGAGCGGAGCGATCCGGGAACGGAGTTCTGCGTGGACATCGTCGTCAAGGGCCGCAAGACCGAGGTGCCCGAGCGGTTCCGCAAGCACGTGGCCGAGAAGCTGAAGCTGGAGAAGATCCAGAAGCTCGACGGCAAGGTGATCAGCCTCGACGTCGAGGTGTCCAAGGAGCCCAACCCCCGACAGGCCGACCGTTGCGACCGAGTGGAGATCACGCTCCGCTCCCGCGGTCCGGTGATCCGGGCGGAGGCAGCGGCCAGTGACCCGTACGCGGCACTCGACCTGGCGGCGGAGAAGCTGGACGCGCGACTGCGCAAGCAGCACGACAAGCGGTACTCGCGCCGCGGCGCACAGCGGATCCCGGCCGCCGAGGTCGCCGACCACGTCCCGGGCGCGGCGACGCTCAACGGGAACGGCAGCCCCTTCCACGAGGAAGAGCCCGACGGCGTGCCCACCAAGAAGATGGGCTCCCTGGAAGTGAAGGGCGAAGGCCCCCTCGTCGTCCGCGAGAAGACCCACGTCGCCTCCCCGATGTCCCTCGACCAGGCTCTCTACGAGATGGAACTGGTCGGACACGACTTCTACCTGTTCGTCGACTCCGAGACCAAGGAGCCGAGTGTCGTCTACCGGCGGCACGCGTACGACTACGGTGTCATCCACCTCAGCACGGACCCGATGGTCGCCCAGGCGCAACCTCCGGCGGCAGGGGGCACGCTGGGCGGCTGACCCCAGCGGCAGGCAGCTGAGCCTGTGCCCCTGGAAGCGCGTGTGCGCCCCCAGGGGCACCGGTGTGCGACCACTTCGCGCCCCGCTCTGTCACCGCGTTGTCGCCCGGGCATGGAATCATGGCCAGGGTGGTCCAACCGGTGGGCCGCTGCCTTGGGTTGGCGATGGCACAGCACCACAGGCCACAGCCTTCAGGGGGAGGAACGATGGCGGACAGTTTCGGACCGATGCAGGACGAGGACGCCGACGGCGGCGTCGTCGGCATGGGCCCGGACGCGGACGGCACTCCGCGCAAGGAACCGATCAGGGTCCTTGTGGTGGACGACCATGCCCTCTTCCGCCGCGGTCTGGAGATCGTGCTCGCCGCCGAGGAGGACATCCAGGTCGTCGGGGAGGCGGGGGACGGCGCCGAGGCCGTCGACAAGGCCGCCGACCTGTTGCCGGACATCGTGCTGATGGACGTCCGGATGCCCAAACGCGGCGGAATCGAGGCCTGCACCTCCATCAAGGAGGTCGCGCCCAGCGCGAAGATCATCATGTTGACGATCAGCGACGAAGAGGCCGATCTCTACGAAGCGATCAAGGCGGGCGCGACCGGATATCTCCTCAAGGAGATCTCCACCGACGAGGTGGCAACCGCCATTCGCGCGGTGGCCGACGGACAGTCGCAGATCAGCCCGTCCATGGCGTCGAAACTCCTCACCGAGTTCAAGTCGATGATCCAGCGCACCGACGAGCGCCGGCTGGTGCCGGCGCCGCGGCTGACCGACCGTGAACTCGAAGTGCTCAAGCTCGTCGCCACGGGGATGAACAACCGCGATATCGCGAAGGAGTTGTTCATCTCCGAGAACACCGTGAAGAACCATGTGCGCAACATCCTGGAGAAGCTGCAGCTGCACTCCAGGATGGAGGCGGTGGTCTACGCGATGCGGGAGAAGATCCTCGAGATCCGCTGAGGCCGCCGGTGCCGACACTGGCAGCCACGCCGGTCAGCGCAGCGCGGCGATCAGGGCGCGGGTCACTTCCTTGAGGAGGGGCTCGCGCAGCTCGGGGGCGTCCACCCGCTCCACCCGCACCGTCGTGCAGTCCACCCAGCTCGCCGCCTCGACCAGGGCCTCCGCCACCGCCGGAACCGCCTTCGGACCGTCCAGCGTGACCTGGCGGGCCACCAGGATGTCGCTCCCCTCGCGCGCAGGGTCCACCCGGCCCACGAGACGGCCGCCGGCCAGCACCGGCATCGCGTAGTAGCCGTACACCCGCTTCGGCTTGGGGACGTAGGCCTCCAGGCGGTGGGTGAAGCCGAAGATCCGCTCCGTGCGCGCCCGGTCCCAGATAAGCGAGTCGAAGGGGGAGAGTAGGGTCGTACGGTGCCGGCCGCGCGGGGGCGTGGCCAGGGCCGCGGGATCCGCCCAGGCGGGCTTGGACCAGCCCTCCACCTCCACCGGGACCAGTCCCGAGTCGGCGATCACGGCATCGACCTGCTCGCCCTTGAGCCGGTGGTAGTCGGCGATGTCCGCGCGGGTGCCGACGCCCAGCGACTGCCCGGCCAGCCCGACCAGGCGGCGCAGGCACTCCGTGTCGTCCAGCTCGTCGTGCAGCAGCGCCTGCGGGATCGCACGCTCGGCGAGGTCGTACACCCGCTTCCAGCCGCGCCGCTGGACGCACACCACCTCGCCGTACATCAGCGCGCGCTCCACGGCGACCTTGGTGCCGGACCAGTCCCACCACTCGCTGGTCCTCTTCGCACCGCCCAACTCCGTGGCGGTCAGAGGGCCTTCGCTGCGCAGCTGCTTGATGACCTGGTCGTAGACGCCTTCGGGGAGCTCATGCCCCCAGTGCGGGCGGTCGCGGTAGGCGCGGCGGCGGAAGGCGAAGTGCGGCCACTCCTCGACGGGCAGGACGCAGGCCGCGTGCGACCAGTACTCGAAGGCGTGGGTGTCCGTCCAGTAGGCGGCCTCGACCGTCTTGCGGCCGACGCGGCCGAGGCGGGCGTACGGAATCAGCTCGTGGGAGCGGGCGAGGACCGAGATGGTGTCGAGCTGGACCGCGCCGAGGTGGCGGAGAACGCCCCGGACGCCCGAGCGGCGGTCGGGAGCGCCGAGGAAGCCCTGTGCCCTCAGGGCGATACGGCGGGCTTCGTCCGCCGAGAGGGCGGCGGTGGGGCGCGGGAGGGTCGTCATGGGCCGGACGATAGAGGGTGGCACTGACAGCCCGGCGCGAGCTGGGACTTCACCCCTGCGTGGGCGCCGGCAGATAGGGCGCGGCCGAGGGCAGACCCAGGTCCGAGGGGAGGAGGGAGCCCACCCAGCAGTCCCGTCGTACGCCCTTGTTGTTGAGGCAGGAGCGCAGCGTGCCCTCGATGGTGAAACCGGCGCGTTCCGCGACCGCGCGGGAGGCGCCGTTGCCGACCTCGGCACGCCATTCGACCCGGTCGATCGCCATCTGGGTGAAGGCCCAGCGGGCGGCCGTGAGGGTGGCCTCGGTCGTGTAGCCGCGGCCGCGGTGCTCCTTGGCGGTCCAGAAGCCCACTTCCGCGGCGCCCAGGGAGCGCATGGTCAGGGCGAGCATCCCGGCCAGCTCCCCGGTCGGCAGGAAGATGCCGAAGGTGAACATCGAACCCTCGGACCAGCCGTCGGGGACCAGCTGCTCCGTGAAGCCGCGAGCGTGCTCCGGAAGGTAGGGCGAGGGGATCGTCGTCCAGCGCTGGATGTCGGGATCCTGGACGGCCGCGTACACCGCTTCGGTGTCCTGCGGGCCGACCGCGCGCAGGATGAGACGGGGAGTGGTGAGCGTGACGGGTTCCATCGGCCGATTCTGCTCGGCCGGGCGGCCGGGCCGCCATATATTTCGCGGTCCGTGAGCGTGTGATCACTTTTCGCGCAATTCCTTGCCCTGATGCGGCACTATCCGTGTATCCCGGCCGTTGTCCTGTATGAAGCGGCAGACATCCGGCGACACCACCCGGAGAAGTGACATGAATCGGGCTCGCCGAGCCCTCGGGAGAGCGGTGGACGGTCGTCGGGCCGCCAGGCCTCCCGGCACGGCCGGGTCCTCGCATACGATGGCCGTTGCTCAGTACGTCAAATGGAAACCGACCGTCCCAGGCCCGACCGGCAAGGAGACAAACCCCCGTGTCCGTCCTCTCGAAGATCATGCGTGCAGGCGAAGGCAAGATCCTGCGCAAGCTGCACCGCATCGCGGACCAGGTCAACTCCATCGAAGAGGACTTCGTCGACCTCTCCGACGCCGAGCTGCGGGCCCTCACCGATGAGTACAAGCAGCGTTACGCCGACGGCGAGAGCCTCGACGACCTGCTCCCCGAGGCGTTCGCCACCGTCCGCGAGGCGGCCAAGCGCGCCCTCGGTCAGCGTCACTACGACGTGCAGATCATGGGCGGTGCGGCCCTCCACCTCGGCTACGTGGCGGAGATGAAGACCGGTGAGGGCAAGACCCTCGTCGGCACCCTGCCCGCGTACCTCAACGCGCTGTCGGGCAAGGGCGTCCACCTCATCACGGTCAACGACTACCTGGCCGAGCGCGACTCCGAGATGATGGGCCGCGTCCACAAGTTCCTGGGCCTGAACGTCGGCTGCATCCTCGCCAACATGACGCCGGCCGAGCGCCGCGAGCAGTACGCGGCCGACATCACCTACGGCACGAACAACGAGTTCGGCTTCGACTACCTGCGCGACAACATGGCATGGGCCCAGGACGAGCTCGTCCAGCGCGGCCACAACTTCGCCATCGTCGACGAGGTCGACTCCATCCTGGTCGACGAGGCCCGTACGCCGCTGATCATCTCCGGCCCGGCCGACCAGGCCACCAAGTGGTACGGCGACTTCGCCAAGCTGGTCCTGCGTCTGAAGAAGGGCGAGGCGGGCAACCCGCTCAAGGGCGAGGAGGAGACCGGCGACTACGACGTCGACGAGAAGAAGCGCACGGTCGCCATCCACGAGTCCGGTGTCTCCAAGGTCGAGGACTGGCTGGGCATCGACAACCTCTACGAGTCGGTGAACACGCCTCTGGTGGGCTACCTGAACAACGCCATCAAGGCGAAGGAGCTCTTCAAGAAGGACAAGGACTACGTCGTCATGGACGGCGAAGTCATGATCGTCGATGAGCACACCGGCCGTATCCTCGCCGGCCGCCGTTACAACGAGGGCATGCACCAGGCCATCGAGGCGAAGGAAGGGGTGGACATCAAGGACGAGAACCAGACCCTTGCCACGATCACCCTCCAGAACTTCTTCCGCCTCTACAAGCGCCACGACCACAACGGCAAGGAACAGCCCGGCCTGTCCGGCATGACCGGTACGGCCATGACCGAGGCCGCCGAGTTCCACCAGATCTACAAGCTCGGCGTGGTTCCGATCCCGACGAACAGGCCGATGGTCCGCAAGGACCAGTCCGACCTGATCTACCGCACCGAGGTCGCCAAGTTCGAGGCGGTCGTCGACGACATCGCGGAGAAGCACGAGAAGGGCCAGCCGATCCTGGTCGGCACGACCTCCGTCGAGAAGTCGGAGTACCTCTCGCAGCAGCTCTCCAAGCGCGGTATCCAGCACGAGGTGCTCAACGCCAAGCACCACGAGCGCGAGGCGTCGATCGTGGCGCAGGCGGGCCGCCGGGGCGCCGTCACGGTGGCCACCAACATGGCCGGCCGTGGTACCGACATCAAGCTCGGCGGCAACCCCGAGGACCTCGCCGAGGCGGAGCTGCGCCAGCGCGGCCTCGACCCCGAGGAGCACATCGAGGAGTGGGCGCAGGCGCTGCCGGCCGCTCTGGAGAAGGCCCAGCACGCGGTCAAGGCCGAGTTCGAGGAGGTCAAGGACCTCGGCGGCCTCTACGTCCTCGGTACCGAGCGGCACGAGTCGCGCCGGATCGACAACCAGCTGCGCGGTCGTTCCGGCCGTCAGGGCGACCCCGGTGAGTCGCGCTTCTACCTCTCCCTCGGCGACGACCTGATGCGCCTGTTCAAGGCCCAGATGGTCGAGCGCGTGATGTCCATGGCCAACGTGCCGGACGACGTGCCGATCGAGAACAAGATGGTCACCCGCGCGATCGCGTCCGCGCAGTCGCAGGTCGAGCAGCAGAACTTCGAGACCCGTAAGAACGTCCTGAAGTACGACGAGGTGCTCAACCGGCAGCGCGAGGTCATCTACGGCGAGCGCCGCCGCGTCCTGGAGGGCGAGGACCTGCAGGAGCAGATCCAGCACTTCATGGACGACACCATCGACGCGTACATCGGTGCGGAGACCGCCGAGGGCTTCCCGGAGGACTGGGACCTCGACCGGCTGTGGGGCGCCTTCAAGCAGCTCTACCCGGTGAAGGTCACCATCGACGAGCTGGAGGAGGCGGCCGGCGACCGTGCGGGCCTGACCGCCGAGTACATCTCCGAGTCCATCAAGGACGACATCCACGAGCAGTACGCCTCGCGCGAGACGCAGCTCGGCTCCGAGATCATGCGTGAGCTGGAGCGCCGGGTCGTGCTGTCGGTCCTCGACCGCAAGTGGCGCGAGCACCTCTACGAGATGGACTACCTCCAGGAGGGCATCGGCCTGCGCGCGATGGCCCAGAAGGACCCGCTGGTCGAGTACCAGCGCGAGGGCTTCGACATGTTCACCGCGATGATGGACGGCATCAAGGAGGAGTCCGTCGGCTACCTGTTCAACCTGGAGGTCCAGGTCGAGCAGCAGGTCGAGGAGGTCCCGGTCGAGGACTCCGAGACGGTCGCGGACAGCGTCCAGGACGCGGTGCCGGCCCAGGCGGGTGCCCGTCCCGAGATCCGCGCCAAGGGCCTGGAGGCGCCGCAGCGGCGGGGCATGCACTTCTCGGCGGCCACCGTGGACGGCGAGGGCGGTCTCGTCGAGGGTGACTTCACCTACGACGACGAGGAGCCGGCCCGCTCCGAGGCGGACGGCCTGACCCGCGCGGAGCGCCGCAAGCAGGCGAAGACCCGCCGCAGCCGCAAGAAGTAACAGCGCCGACAACGCTTGGCGAGGGCCGACCACCTCATACAGAGGGGGTCGGCCCTTTCGGCTTGTGGCGCGTGCGGCGAGGGGTGGGTCGGGCCGGCCGGTGGGTGAGAGAGGACGGGCCAGCTGCGCGCCGGACCTGCCGCGGATAGGCCGAAGCCGGCCGCCGACAGGCCGACCGGGGACGGGCACCGGAAGGGTTCCCGGCGCCTTTCCCGGCAGACGCCCCGCAGAGGCGCACACTCCGTCCCCGGCGGCACTGCTCAGGCCTCTCCGCGCGGCATCAAGGGGCACAGCTGGGTCCGCCTGCACGAGCGGGCCTGCCGCCCCTTTCGGCCCGCCCGCCGGTCGCCCCGTGGCGTGCGGCCCTCCCGGCAGTGGCTCCGCGCTACACGCGGCCCCTCCGCCAGCCGTCCCGCAGCGGATGCGCCCCGCCCGCCGGTCGCCCCGCGGCGTGCGGCCCTCCCGGTGCCCGCCCTGCGGCGGACGCGCCCTGCCCGTCAGTCGTCCCGCGGTGGCTCCGCCCCGCCCGCCGGTCGCCCCGTGGCGTGCGGCCCTCCCGGTGCCTGCCCTGTGGGGCACGCGTCCTGCCCGTCAGTTGCCCCGTGTCCCCCGTGGTCCGCCCAGTTCCACTGCCGTGCAGCGCCAGCGCAGGTCCTCGCCCTGTTCCAGGCGGAAGGCCATGGCGCGGAGCTGGTCGCCCGCGGCGATGCGGGCGAAGACCTCGAGGGCGCCGGTGCGGGGGACGTAGTAGCCGATGTCGCGGACGACGGGGTCGGTTCCGCGGGTGCGCAGGGGGCCGCGTGCGGCGAGGCGGGCCAGGTCGTCGTAGGCGGGGCCCGCGGTGTGCCGGAGCATCCAGTGCACGGGGCGTCGGCCGCTCAGGACGGCGAGGAGGCGCTCCGCGAAGAGGTCGGTGGGGCGGGGGCTCGGCGGTGCCGCCGGAGGCGTGAGCGGCCTGCGGGAGGTGGGGGTGCCGGGGCGGCGGGAGTCACGGCGGCCGGGCGGGCGGGTGGCCGGGCGGAGCTGGGTGGTCCTGGTCATGACTTTGTTCATGGGGGGTCACCGTTCGGCGGGCCCGGCGGGTACCGGGCGGTAACTTGCGGTCGGTGATCTTGTACGGGGCAGGGGCGGCGTCAGCAAGGCGGTGGCGGTCCGTGTCGGAGGTCCCGGAATGTTCACCTATCCGAGTGGTGAGCGGTAGAGGAATCCCGTTGGGCATGCGGTGGGACCGGGTGAATCGCGGGGCGTCGGGTTGACGCCTCCGGCGTCACCGCCCGGGACCCGAAAGGGGACGCCCGCACGTATCCTGAAGGCCCTCCGGGAGGCGCCAGGGCCTTCGGGAGGAGGCAGAGTCGAAGAGCCCGGAAGAGAGCGGCCAGCATGCGCGTCTACGTCCCCCTGACCCTCCCCGGGCTTGCCGAGGCGCACAAGACGGGCGAGCTGGGGACCGGCCCGTTCGTCGCCTACGCCGTCACCCCCGCCCTGCGCGAGTGGTACCTCTCCGACGACATAGAGGAGCTGGAGTACGCCGCGCTCAACCGCGCCGCGCTGGCCTCCCTGCGGCTGCTGGCCGCCGACCCGGACGCGATGCGGCGCCGGGTCGTGGTCGCCGTCGACGTGCCCGACGGCACGGCGGCGGCCGACCCGGACCGCGGGCTCGACCCGGCCGCGCTGGGCGAGGTTCGGGTGACCGGGACGGTCGCGCTGGCCAAGGCCGCCTCCGTGCACGTCGACTCCGACGACGCGGAAGAGGACGTGATCGCCGCGGCCGCGGCGCTGGCGGCGGCGGACGACGGGGACGACGACGCGCAGTTCGTCGTGGACGGGGCCGAGGACCACGAGCTGCTCTGGTACGCCACACAGGAGATCCGGAACCTGGTGGGGCTCGACTGACCCCCTTGGACCAGTGTGACCTGCGATGGCCTGCCGGTGGTCTTGATTGTCGGTGGCGGCGGGTAGCGTTTTCGGCATGGGGAAGCACGACAGCGCACACATCGTCTGGGACTGGAACGGAACGCTGTTCCACGACAACGAGGCGATCATCGGGGCGACGAACGCGGCCTCCGCCGAGCTGGGCCTGGAGCCGATCACGCTGGAGCAGTACCGGGCGCTGTACTGCGTGCCGGTGCCGAGGTTCTACGAGCGGCTGATGGGGCGGCTGCCGACGAAGGCCGAGTGGGAGGTCATGGACGACATCTTCCACCGGTACTACGCGGAGCACCGCGGCCTGTGCGGGCTGACCGAGGGGGCGGCCGAGCTGCTGGCCGGGTGGCGCTCGGCGGGGCACAGTCAGTCCCTGCTGAGCATGTACGTGCATGACGAACTGGTGCCGCTGGTCCGGGGATTCGGGATCGAGCCGCACTTCATACGGGTCGAGGGCCGGGTCGGGCCGTCCGGGGGCAGCAAGGCCGAGCACATGGTGCGGCACCTGGGCACGCTGGGGGACGTGGAGCCCGGTCGGACCGTGGTGATCGGGGACGCGGCGGACGACGCGGTGGCCGCGCAGGCGGCGGGCGCCAAGGCGGTGCTGTACACCGGGGGCTCGCACGACCGGGCAAGCCTGGAGGAGGCCGGTGTACCGGTCGTGGACTCACTGGCCGAGGCGGTCGCGGAGGCGGAGCGGCTGGTGGCGTGAGCCTCCCGTAAGCCTCTCGGGGGCCGCCGTCCCTGTGCAGAGTGTCAAAGTTCCACCCCCTGTTTTGTACACATACGGCTCATGACGGGCCCCGGGTGGGGAGCGATAGCCTTGGTGGCGTGATCAGCGCGATAGTTCGCGGGGGCGTCAGTGCCCCTGCCCTGCGCCCGGTGAGCACGGAACACCTCCGTGACCGGGCGGCGGTCGCTGGTCTTCTCGGGCGGAGGGCATCGAAGAAAGCCCTGGCAGTGGCGACGCCGAGAGCGACGTCACACCCTCGGGGCGCGTCGAGAATGGCTGAATGCCCCCCGCTCATCTCACCTTGCGGCATAGCGTCGGAGCGGACCGGACACCCCGGCCGTGGCGTCGAGCCGCAGGGGGAAGAGCCCGTACTTCCTTCTACGTCACGCAATGGCGCGCGACAGGAGCCAGAGGACAATGCAGACCAAGCTGGACGAAGCCAAGGCCGAGCTGCTCGAACGGGCCGCCCGGGTAGCTGAGAACAGCCCGGCAGGGGGGCACCTACCGACTGGGACGACGGGGACGGTGGACCAGGAGTCCGTGTTCGCGTTCCTCCAGCGCTACTACCTGCACACAGCGCCGGAGGACCTCGCCGACCGCGACCCGGTCGACGTCTTCGGCGCCGCCGTCTCGCACTTCCGTCTAGCCGAGACCCGCCCGCAGGGCACCGCCAACGTCCGGGTCCACACCCCGACCGTCGAGGAGAACGGGTGGACCTGCAGCCACACCGTGGTGGAGGTCGTCACCGACGACATGCCCTTCCTCGTCGACTCGGTGACCAATGAGCTGACCCGGCAGGGACGCGGGATCCACGTCGTCATCCACCCGCAGTTCGTGGTCCGTCGTGACCTCACCGGCAAGCTGATCGAGGTGCTGCCCACCCCGGCCGCCGGCGAGGACCTGCCGCACGACACGCACTTCGAGTCCTGGATCCACGTCGAGATCGACCGCGAGACCGACCGCTCCGACCTCAAGCAGATCACCGCCGATCTGCTGCGCGTCCTGTCCGACGTCCGCGAGGCCGTCGAGGACTGGGAGAAGATGCGGGAGGCGGCCGTCCGCGTCGCCGAGGGCCTCGGCGAGGAGCCGGTGCCCGGCGACCTGCCGCGCCCCGAGGTCGAGGAGGCCCGTGAGCTGCTGCGCTGGCTGGCCGCCGACCACTTCACCTTCCTCGGCTTCCGCGAGTACCAGCTCCGCGAGGACGACTCGCTGGCCGCCGTGCCCGGCACTGGCCTCGGTATCCTGCGCTCCGACCCGCACCACGCCGTCGACGAGGGCCATCCGGTCAGCCCCTCCTTCGAGCGGCTCCCGGCCGACGCGCGCGCCAAGGCCCGTGAGCACAAGCTCCTCGTCCTGACCAAGGCGAACAGCCGGTCGACCGTGCACCGGCCGTCGTACCTGGACTACGTCGGCGTCAAGAAGTTCGACGCGGACGGCAACGTCGTCGGTGAGCGCCGGTTCCTGGGCCTGTTCTCGTCCGCCGCCTACACCGAGTCGGTGCGCCGGGTGCCGGTCATCCGCCGCAAGGTCGACGCGGTGCTGGACCGGGCCGGGTTCTCGCCCAACAGCCACGACGGCCGCGACCTGCTCCAGATCATGGAGACCTACCCGCGCGACGAGCTGTTCCAGACCCCGGTCGCCGAGCTGGAGTCGATCGTCACCAGCGTCCTCTACCTGCAGGAACGCCGTCGGCTCCGCCTCTACCTGCGCCAGGACGAATACGGCCGCTACTACTCGGCCCTCGTCTACCTCCCCCGCGACCGCTACACCACCGGCGTCCGGCTGCGGATCATCGACATCCTGAAGGAGGAGCTCGGCGGCACCAGCGTCGACTTCACCGCCTGGAACACCGAGTCGATCCTCTCCCGGCTGCACTTCGTCGTCCGCGTCCCGCAGGGCACCGAGCTGCCCGAGCTGTCCGACGCCGACAAGGACCGCATCGAGGCCCGGCTGGTCGAGGCGGCCCGCTCCTGGGCCGACGCCTTCGCCGAGGCGCTCAACGCCGAGTGCGGCGAGGAGCGCGCGGCCGAGCTGCTGCGCCGCTACACCAACTCCTTCCCCGAGGGCTACAAGGCCGACCACACCCCGCGCGCGGCGGTCGCCGACCTCGTGCACCTGGAGCGGCTCACCGAGGAGGCGGGCAACGACTTCGCGCTCAGCCTCTACGAGCCGGTGGGCGCCGCCCCCGACGAGCGCCGTTTCAAGATCTACCGCAAGGGTGCGGCGATCTCCCTGTCGGCCGTGCTGCCGGTCCTGAACCGAATCGGCGTCGAGGTGATCGACGAGCGGCCGTACGAACTGCGCTGCGCGGACCGGACGACCGCCTGGATCTACGACTTCGGTCTGCGTGTGCCGAAGGTGCAGGGCAGCGCGAACGGCGACTACCTGGGCGAAGACGGGCGTGAGCGGTTCCAGGAGGCGTTCGCGGCGACCTGGACCGGCCGTGCGGAGAACGACGGCTTCAACGCGCTGGTGCTGAGCGCCGGGCTGAGCTGGCGCCAGGCGATGGTGCTGCGGGCGTACGCCAAGTACCTGCGGCAGGCTGGTTCCACGTTCAGCCAGGACTACATGGAGACCACTCTCCGCAACAACGTCCACACCACCCGGCTGCTCGTCTCCCTGTTCGAGGCGCGGATGTCGCCGGACCGGCAGAAGGCCGGCCTGGAGATCACCGACGCCCTCCTGGAGGAGCTGGACGCGGCGCTCGACCAGGTCGCCTCGCTCGACGAGGACCGCATCCTGCGCTCCTTCCTGACGGTCATCAAGGCGACGCTGCGCACCAACTTCTTCCAGGAGTCGACCGCCGGCGAGCCGCACGCGTACGTGTCCATGAAGTTCGACCCGCAGGCCATCCCCGACCTGCCGGCGCCGCGCCCGGCGTACGAGATCTGGGTGTACTCGCCGCGTGTCGAGGGTGTGCACCTGCGCTTCGGCAAGGTCGCGCGCGGCGGTCTGCGCTGGTCCGACCGGCGTGAGGACTTCCGTACCGAGATCCTCGGCCTGGTCAAGGCGCAGATGGTGAAGAACACCGTCATCGTGCCGGTCGGCGCCAAGGGCGGCTTCGTCGCCAAGCAGCTGCCGGACCCGTCGAAGGACCGGGACGCCTGGCTGGCCGAGGGCATCGCCAGCTACAAGACGTTCATCTCGGCGCTGCTCGACATCACCGACAACATGGTGGCCGGTGACGTCGTGCCGCCGCAGGACGTGGTCCGGCACGACGAGGACGACACCTACCTGGTGGTCGCGGCCGACAAGGGCACGGCGACGTTCTCCGACATCGCCAACGAGGTCGCCGGCAGCTACAACTTCTGGCTCGGCGACGCCTTCGCCTCCGGCGGCTCCGCGGGCTACGACCACAAGGGCATGGGCATCACCGCCCGCGGTGCCTGGGAGTCGGTGAAGCGGCACTTCCGCGAGCTGGGCGTCGACACCCAGAGCGAGGACTTCACCGTCGTCGGCATCGGTGACATGTCCGGTGACGTGTTCGGCAACGGCATGCTGCTCAGCGAGCACATCCGCCTGGTCGCCGCCTTCGACCACCGGCACATCTTCATCGACCCGAACCCGGACGCGGCCACCTCCTACGCCGAGCGCCGCCGTCTGTTCGACCTGCCCCGTTCCAGCTGGGGCGACTACAACACCGAGCTGCTCTCGGCGGGCGGCGGCATCTTCCCGCGCAGCGCCAAGTCCATCCCGGTCAACGGCCACATCCGCGAGGCCCTCGGCATCGAGGACAAGGTCGCCAAGCTGACCCCGGCCGACCTGATGAAGGCGATCCTGGAGGCGCCGGTCGACCTGCTGTGGAACGGCGGCATCGGCACGTACGTCAAGGCGTCGACCGAGTCGAACGCGGACGTCGGCGACAAGGCCAACGACGCCATCCGTGTCGACGGCGCCGACCTGCGGGTCAAGGTCGTCGGCGAGGGCGGCAACCTGGGCCTGACCCAGCTCGGCCGGATCGAGTTCGCCCGGCAGGGCGGCAAGATCAACACTGACGCCATCGACAACAGCGCGGGTGTGGACACCTCCGACCACGAGGTGAACATCAAGATCCTGCTCAACGGTGTGGTCGCGGACGGCGACATGACGGTCAAGCAGCGCAACAAGCTGCTGGCCGAGATGACCGACGAGGTCGGCGCCCTGGTGCTGCGCAACAACTACGCGCAGAACGTGGCCATCGCCAACGCGCTGGCCCAGTCCGGGGACATGCTCCACGCCCAGCAGCGGTTCCTGCGCCACCTGGTGCGCGAGGGCCACCTCGACCGGGCCCTGGAGTTCCTGCCCACCGACCGCCAGATCCGCGAGCGCCTGGGCTCCGGGCAGGGCCTGACCGGTCCTGAGACGGCCGTCCTGCTGGCGTACACGAAGATCACGGTCTCCGACGAGCTGCTGGCGACGACGCTGCCCGACGACCCGTATCTGAGCAGCCTGCTGCACGCGTACTTCCCGACGGCCCTGCGCGAGCAGTTCGCCGCCGCGCTCGCCACCCACCCGCTGCGCCGCGAGATCACGACCACGGTCCTGGTCAACGACACGGTCAACACCGGTGGCACGACCTATCTGCACCGACTGCGCGAGGAGACCGGGGCCTCCCTGGAGGAGATCGTCCGGGCGCAGACCGCGGCCCGCGCCATCTTCCGCTCGGCGCCGGTGTGGGACGCGGTCGAGGAACTGGACAACAAGGTCGACGCGGCCGTCCAGACCCGGATCCGGCTGCACTCGCGCCGGCTGGTCGAGCGCGGCACCCGCTGGCTGCTCAACAACCGGCCGCAGCCGTTGCAGCTGCTGGAGACCGTCGACTTCTTCTCCGAGCGGGTCGAACAGGTCTGGCAGCAGCTGCCGAAGCTGCTGCGCGGCGCGGACCTGGAGTGGTACCAGCACGTGTACGACGAGCTGTCCGGCGCCGGTGTGCCCGACGAGATCGCCACCCGCGTGGCCGGCTTCTCCTCCGCCTTCCCGGCGCTGGACATCGTCTCGGTGGCCGACCGCACGGGCAAGGAGCCGCTGGACGTCGCCGAGGTCTACTACGACCTCGCCGACCGTCTCGGCGTCACCCAGCTGATGGACCGCATCATCGAACTCCCGCGGGCCGACCGCTGGCAGTCGATGGCCCGCGCCTCCATCCGCGAGGACCTGTACGCGGCGCACGCGATGCTCACCGCCGACGTCCTGGCCGCGGGCAACGGCACCTCGACGCCCGAGCAGCGCTACCAGGCCTGGGAGCAGAAGAACACCGCGATCCTGGGCCGGGCCCGCGCCACCCTGGAGGAGATCCGCAGTTCGGACTCCTTCGACCTGGCCAACCTGTCGGTGGCCATGCGCACGATGCGGACGCTGCTGCGGACGCATTCGTAGCCGTACGACATGAAGGCGCCCCGGGCCGGTGACGGCTCGGGGCGCCTTTCTCGTTGCCGCTCGGTTCAGGAAGGCTGCGGGACCTTCGGGCCGTCGGCCTGCTTCGGCTTCGCGGACTTGTCGCCGGTGAAGGCCTCGTACTCGGCGAGGACGTCCTCGGTCGGCCCGTCCATACGCAGCACACCGCGCTCCAGCCACAGCACGCGTTCGCAGGTGTCCCGGATCGAGGCGTTGTTGTGGCTGACGAGGAACACGGTGCCCGCGTGCTCGCGCAGCTCGCGGATGCGCTCCTCGGAACGCCTGCGGAAGGCCGCGTCACCGGTGGCCAGCGCCTCGTCGATGAGCAGGACGTCATGGTCCTTGGCGGCGGCGATCGAGAAGCGCAGCCGGGCGCCCATGCCGGAGGAGTAGGTCCGCATCGGGAGGGTGATGAAGTCGCCCTTCTCGTTGATGCCGGAGAAGTCGACGATGTCCTGGTAACGCTCCTTGATCTCCTCGCGGGACATGCCCATCGCGAGGCCGCCGAGGTAGACGTTCTTCTCGCCGGTCAGGTCGCCCATCAGGGCCGCGTTGACGCCGAGGAGGGAGGGCTGGCCGTCGGTGTAGATGGCGCCGTTCTCTACCGGGAGCAGGCCGGCGACGGCCTTGAGCAGGGTGGACTTGCCGGAGCCGTTGGTGCCGATCAGGCCGATCGCCTCGCCCTTGTAGGCGACGAAGGAGACGTTCTTGACCGCGTGCACGAGGCGGGTGCCCGCCGCCTTCTCGGCCTGCTTGCGCCGCACCATGCGGTTGAGGGCGGCGGTGGCGGAGCCGCGTCCGGCGCCGGTGCCGTGGACCCGGTAGATGATGTCGACGCTGTCCGCGACGACCGTGGGGATGCGGGTGTCGTTCACGTTCTCAGCCACGGCCGTACGTCTCCTCAGCCTTCCAGAAGTAGATGAAGCCGCCGACGCCGGCGACCAGGGCCCAGCCGGTCGCCGCCGCCCACACGTGCGGGGGCAGCTGGCTGGAGTGGAAGCTCTTGATCAGCGCGTAGCGCATGAGGTCGATGTAGACGGCGGCCGGGTTGGTCTCCAGGGCGACCGTCACCCAGTGAGGCAGGTGGTCGCCCTTGGTCAGCTTGGTGATGCTCCACATCACGCCGGACACGTACATCCAGGTGCGCAGGAGGAACGGCATCAGCTGGGCGATGTCCGGGGTCTTCGCGCCCATCCGGGCCATGACCAGCGCGACACCGGTGTTGAAGGTGAACTGCAGCACCAGCGCCGGGACCACCAGTAGCCAGGAGGCGGAGACGGGGATACCGAAGCAGAGCAGGATGACGACCAGGGCCGCCATCGAGAACAGCAGTTGCTGGAGCTGCTGGATCGCGAACGAGATCGGCAGCGCGGCCCGCGGGAAGTGCAGGGCGCGGACGAGACCGAGGTTGCCGGAGATCGCCCGGGTGCCCGCCATGATCGAGCTCTGCGTGAACGTCCAGATGAACACGCCGGTGACCAGGAACGGGATGTAGTCCGGCACGTGCTTCTTGGTGCCGAGCAGGACACCGAAGATGAAGTAGTACACCGCCGCGTTCAGCAGCGGGGTCATGACCTGCCAGATCTGGCCGAGCTTCGCCTGGGCGTACTGGGCGGTGAGCTTGGCGGTGGCGAAAGCGGTGATGAAGTGCCGCCGCGCCCACAGCTGGCGGACGTACTCCGGCAGGGAGGGACGGGCGCCGCTGACCGAGAGGCCGTACCGGGCGGCGAGTGCCGCGAGGTCGTCCTCGGCCGTGACCGGGGTCGGGGGCGGTGTGTGGAGAACCTGGGTCACATCCGCTGCTTTCACTCGGGGGGAGGGGGTGCGGCGTCCGGCTGGGCGCCGGGCCCGTCATCCGACGTTTCCTTACGCTTCTCTTTACGTTTTCTTACGTCGGGACGGGTCCGTATCGTCGCAACGGGAGCGTAGGCCGAGTTGGCGTCGGAACGCAACCGTTTCGTCGTCACGGACTGATGTGCGCCGTGACACTCCCGAGGTCGGGCCGCGACCGATTCGTTGTGGAGTACGGGCCGGAGCGTGTTCGATACGGCGGTGAGCAGGGAGACGTTCAGTGTGGGGTGGTTGCGACGATCGGGTGGCGGGTGTCGTCGCAACGCAACCGTTTCGTCGTTACGCCCCTATGCTGGGGGCATGACGACGAACGCCGAGGAGTCCCAGACGCGTCCGCGCCGACGAGCCCCCGCCGGGGCGGCCGTCCTGCGTGAGGACGTGACCGAGGCCATCCGGGCCGCCGTCTTCGAGGAACTCGCGGCGGTCGGGTACGCCAGGATGTCCATCGAGGGCATCGCGCGCCGTGCGGGTGTCGGCAAGACCGCGGTCTACCGCCGCTGGCGCTCCAAGCTGCACCTGGTCCTCGACGTCGTCTCGGCTCTCGCCGTGATGGGCCTGCCGGTGCCCGACACTGGCTCCCTGGAGGGCGACCTGCGGCTGCTGTACGAGGTCACGTCCCGTGCGCTGCGCCACCCCGTCGCCTCGCAGATCATCCCCGACCTCCAGGCCGAGGCCGCCCGCAACCCGGATATCGCCGAGGCCATGCAGAAGACGCTGCGGGAGGGTCAGGAGGGCGTCGCCAGCAAGATCATCGAGTCGGCCCAGCGGCGCGGTGAACTCGCCGCGAACCTCGACGACGACCTGGCCATGGACCTGATCTCCGGCCCGCTGTACTGGCGCTCGGTGGTGATCCGCTCCCCGAAGCTGCCGAAGGGGTACCTGGCGGCGCTGGCCCGCGGGACCACGGAGGCGCTGAAGGCGCTCTGAAGCACCTGACCGGGTGATGTCACAGGCGGGACGGCCGTCTCGTCGTAGGGGGCGCAGGCATCCTCGATCAAGGAGTGGACGATGAACCTCGCCCTGTGGATCGCCGCCGGACTGCTCGCCGCGGTGGCTCTGACCGGTGGCATCACCAAGACGTTCGTGCCGAGGCGGAAGCTGGCCGCGGCCCACGGCGGCGGCTGGACCGGTGACGTCGGCGACGGCTTCGTGAAGACGCTCGGCATCCTCGAACTCCTGGCCGCGGCGGGCCTGGTGCTGCCCGCCGTCACCGGCATCGCACCGGTACTGGTCCCGGTGACCGCCGGGTGCTGGATCCTGCTGATGACCGGCGCGATGATCACCCACGGCCGGCGCGGTGAACGGGCGTTCGTGGCGCTGAACCTGGTCTACCTGGTGATCGCGCTGGCCGTGGCGGTGGGCCGGTTCGGCCCCGGGTCCTTCTGACCGGCCCGGCCGTGGTCGCCGAAGGGGGAGTGGACATGGACAGGACCGAGGAGTTCCAGGAACTGCGACCGCTGCTGTTCTCCATCGCGTACCGGATCCTGGGCAGCGTGAGCGAGGCCGAGGACGCGGTGCAGGAGACCTGGCTGCGGTTCGAGGGCTCGCCGGCGGAGGTGAGATCGCCGAAGGCGTTCCTGTCGGCCGCGGTGACCCGGATCTCGATCGACGTACTGCGCTCGGCCCGCGTACGGCGCGAGGCGTATGTCGGCCCGTGGTTCCCGGAGCCGCTGCTCGCCGACCCCTACGAGGATCCGGTGCGGTCGGCGGAGCTGGCCGACTCGGTGTCGATGGCGGCGCTGCTGCTCCTGGAGCGGCTCAGTCCCCTGGAGCGAGCCGTCTTCGTCCTTCGCGAGGTCTTCGACTTCGGCTTCCCCGAGGTCGCCTCGGCGGTGGGCCGCTCGGAGGCCGCGTGCCGTCAGCTGGCGGTCCGGGCCCGGCGCCACATGGCCGAGGGCCGACCCCGCTTCGAGGCGGACCGGCGGGAGCGCGACGCGCTGGCGTCCCGCTTCTTCGAGGCCCTCCACGAAGGCGACATGGCCGGCCTGCAGGACCTGCTCGCCGCCGACGTGTCGCTGGTCGGCGACGGCGGCGGCAAGGCCCCGCAGCTGGCCCGGGCGGTCGTCGGCGCACAGGACGTGGCCCGCCTCCTCGCCGCCGTCTTCCCGCTGCTGGGCCGGATCGAGGTGACCTGTGAACGGCACGAGGTCAACGGCCAGCCGGGCGCGGTCTTCCACGACCGCGACGGCAAGATCCTCCAGACCTTCGCCCTCGACATCCTCGACGGCCGCGTCCAGGCGATCCGCCTGGTCCTGAACCCCGACAAGCTCGCCCACATGGGCCCGGTGGCGGACCCCTGGACCGTCTCGGAGGAGCTCAGACAGGCACGCCGCACCATGGAGTGACCGCGCACGCCTCATGAACCCGCCCGCCGGGCCCGCGCGAGGCTCAGCTCCTGGCCGCCTCCGGGTGGAGGCGTAGCCAGCCGTCCCAGGCCGAGGTGATCATGTCCTGGATGTCGTGTTTGGCTTTCCAGGCGAGTTCGGTGGTGATGCGGTCCGCGGAGGCGACCACGCGGGCCGGGTCGCCGGGGCGGCGGGGGGCGACGGCCGGGGGGAGGTCGTAGCCGGTGACCGCGTTGATGCGGTCGATCATCTCGCGGACCGAGACGCCCTCCCCGCGCCCGATGTTGAGGGTCAGCTCGCGGCCCGGCTCGGCCTGGAGGGCGCGGGCCGCGGCCACATGGGCCTCGGCCAGGTCCACCACGTGGATGTAGTCGCGGACGGTGGTGCCGTCCGGCGTCGGGTAGTCGTCGCCGAAGATGCGCGGCGGGGCGTTCTCCGTGAGCTTCTCGAAGACCATGGGGACGATGTTGAAGACGCCGACGTCGGCGAGTTCGGGGCTCGCCGCGCCCGCCACGTTGAAGTACCGCAGGGAGGCCGTCGAGAGACCGGTCGCCCGGCCGGTCGCGCGGACCAGCCACTCGCCCGCCAGCTTCGTCTCGCCGTACGGCGACATCGGCGCGCACGGCGTCTCCTCCGTCACCAGTTCGACGTCCGGCATGCCGTAGACCGCCGCGGAGGAGGAGAACACGAAGGAGGGAACGCCCGCCTCCGTCACCGCCTGGAGCAGCACCCGCAGGCCTTCGACGTTCTCGTGGTAGTAGTGCAGGGGACGCTCCACCGACTCGCCCACCTGCTTCTTCGCCGCCAGGTGCACCACCCCGGTCACCTCGTGCTCGGCCAGGGCACGCGCGACCTTCTCGCCGTCCAGTGTCGAGCCCGTCACCAGCGGGACGTCCTCGGGCAGGCGCTCGGCGATACCGGTGGACAGGTCGTCGTACACCACCGTCCGCTCGCCCGCCTCGGTCATCGCGCGTACGACATGCGCCCCGATGTAACCGGCGCCGCCGGTGATCAGCCAGGTCATGTGTGGCGGTCCCCTCCGTCTGTCAGCCCGTGGTGTTCGTCAGCCGCGGTCCACCTTCAGTGAAGCAGGTGCCGGCGACAACAGCGGACGGCTGATGTGGCTCCCCGTCGTCCACGGGATCCGCACGACGGCTCCCGGGCGGCGCGTGGCGCGCCACAGGTGGGTGAGGGAGAGGACGGCGGCGGTGGCCAGCAGGCCGTTGCGGGCGAGCATCAGCAGGCAGCCCGTCCAGGTGCAGCCGATGACCTCGGAGTAGTAGGCGGGGTAGGCGACGGAGCTGATCGCGGTCGCCGCCACGATCAGCGCGGCGACCGGGCGCTGTGTGGTGTGCCGGGATGTCAGGCACACGGCGGCCAGGCCCAGCAGCCAGATCATGTACTGCGGGCTGATCACCCGGCTGGTGACGGTGAAGAGCAGCACGGCGCTCAGCGCCGCGTCGTACGGGGTGGCCGCGGTCCAGTGCCTGGCGCGGACGCGCCACAGCAGCAGGAGTGCGAAGGCGGCCGCGGTGAGCGCGAGGGACGCGGTCGCGACGGCGTGCACATGCGGGCCGACGAATTCCATCGCGCCGTACCGGTAGCGGACCGTGCCCCGCCAGCCGGCGTGCCGCGCCAGGCTGAGGGCGGTGCCGCCGAGGGACTCGATCTGCACACCCCGGCCGCCCTGTTGGCGGAGAAAGGCCAGGGGGTTGCGGAACGAGAGGAGGAACGCGGTGAGGGTCACGGCCCCGGTCAGGGCCGCGGACAGCCAGGCCGAGCGGGTCGGGCGTCCGCGCGGGACTCCCAGCAGCACCAGCACCGGCCACACCTTCACCAGCGCGCCCAGCGCCGCGAGCGCCCCGCACGCGCGCGTGGAGCGCGACAACGCCAGCAGGGAGAGCACGGCGAAGGCGGTGACCTCCACGTCGTAGCGGACGAGCGGGAGGTGCAGCAGCAGGGGGAGACCGCCGGTCCAGAACGCGGCGCCCAGGAGGGTACGGCCCCGGCGCCGGCCCGCGTGGGCGAGCGCCGCCGTGATCAGCGCGTCGGCGGCCAGGGTGAGCGCCACGAACGCCTGGAAGTAACTGAGTCCGGGGACCAGTCCCGGCGCGAACAGCACCGCACCGGCGCCCGGCGGGTACTGCCACAACCTGTCGTGCGCCGGGAACGCGCCGTGGGACAGGACGCCGTACCAGTGGAAGTACAGCCGCCATACTTCGCGCGCGACCGCTCCGTGTCCCAGTACTCGCTCGTTGTTGTGGGCGAGGAGCCACAGCATCGACGCGCGCGTGGCGAGCCAGGCGGCGGCGAGACAGAGGAGACGTGGGAGATGCGGCGGACAGGAGATGCGCCCGGACCGTGGGAGGCGTGGGAGTCGAACAGCCGGGGCGAACGGGACGCGTGGGAGCGGGAAGTACGGGCGGCGATTCATCAACCGCGAGCGTAAGCCGCTCGGATGGTGTATTCATGCCGATACGCCGTCAATACCCGGCAAAGATTAGCTAATCGCAAAAGATCGGGCCGTGGTGAGTATCGGGCCTCTTGAAAAAGCGCATCCGCTGACAGCACAGACGCGGAAAGCACAGGCGCAGCAAGCACAAGCACAAGCACAAGTAGAAGTACAAGCACAGGCGCAGGCGCGGCAAGCGGATCCGCGAACATCGCGGACGGCGGAAGCCGGCCGAGCGCGCCGTGTTCTCGTCGTGGCCGCCCCGGCCGCGGTGATGCTCGCGATCGGGCTCTGGGGGCTCCACCGCGGCGGGATGTGGCGCGACGAAGCCGTCACCTACCAGGTCGCCCGGCGCACGGTCCCGCAGATCTGGCGGCTGCTGCACGGCGTGGACGCCGTGCACGGCCTGTACTACCTGCTGATGCACTTCGTCCTCGCCGCCGACCCCGGCCACCCCGGCGAGGTCGTCCTGCGGCTGCCCTCGGTCTGCGCGGCGGCCGCCACCGCGGCGCTGGTGGCCACCCTCGGCGCCCGCCTCGCCCGGCCGCGCGTCGGCCTGTGGGCCGGGCTGCTGTACGCGGTCACGCCCCTGGTCGGCCACTACGCGCAGGAGGGCCGCTCCTACGCCCTCGTCGCCGCGGGCGCCACCGGCGCGACGCTGCTCTTCGTACGGGCGGCGACGGAAGGCGGCCGCCGGGCCTGGTGCCAGTACGGCGCCGTCCTCGGAGTCACCTGCTGGCTGCACGAGTTCGCGGTCCTGCTGCTGCTCGCGCATGCGGGAACCCTGGTGCTGGCCCGTTCGTCGGGAAGGGTGTGGCGGGGGTGGTGCTGCGCGGCCGGGGGCGTGGTGCTGTCGCTGCTGCCGATGGTCGTCGTCTCGCACGGGCAGTCGGCCCAGGTCGCATGGCTCACGGAGCCGGACCTGGAGACCGCGCAGGATCTGCTGCGCCAGTACCTCGGCCCGACGGACCGGGTGTACTGGGCGTGCCTGGCGCTCGCGCTGCTCGGGCTGACCCGGCTGGTGGGCCGGCGCGGTGAGGTGACCCTCGCGGCGGTCGCCCTGCCGCTGGCGGTGCTGCCACCGGTGGCGTTGATGCTGGCCTCGCAGCTCACACCGCTGTACGTCGACCGGTATGTGCTGTACGCGCTCGCCGGTGCGCCGCTGCTGGTGGCGCTCGGCGCGGACCGGGTCGCCGGGGTGTTCGGCCGGCTCCGGTCCCGCGGCCCCGCGATCACGCCCCGGTCGCCGGCGTTCACCCTGGCGGGGGTGCTGGCGGTCGTCCTCGCCTTCACCCACCAGGTTCCGCTGCTGCGGGCGGACCGGGTGGCGGGCACCCGTCCCGACGACCTCGGAGCGGTGGCAAGGGCCGTGGCCCGTACGCTGCGGCCCGGCGACCCGGTGCTGTTCCTGCCGGCGCACGCGCGCGGGGCGCAGCTCGCGTATCCCGCAGACTTCGCACGCGCGCGGGACGTCGCACTGGCCGAGTCGGGGCCGGCGTCGGGGACGTTGTACGGGCGTGAGGTGGAGGCGGCGACGCTGCGGCGGCGGTTGGCGGGGGTCGACGAGGTGTGGGCCGTGATGGAGAAGTACGCGCTGGTGAGCGGGTACCGGCCGCGGCTGCCGACGGAGCGGGCCAAACTCGCCGTGCTGAACCAGCAGTTCGTGCTTCGGCAGGAGATGGTCATCGATCGGGTGGCGCTTCGGTTGTACGTGCGGCCGATCCAGGCGGACGCGGGCGGGTCCGGCTGAGTCCGGACTTTCGGCCGGTGGGGGCTGATCGCGCCCGCGCGGCGGTAGCCGCAGATCGACAACAGCCCCGCGCCCCTGAGGGGCGCTCTAGCAGGGCCCCTCTTCCAGGGCGGCGGCATCCAGCGTTCCCGTCAGCTGGTCCAGGCGGGCCTTCAGGTCCCGGATCTCGTCCACGTCGAAGCCCGTCGCCGCCACGATCCTCCGCGGCACCTCCAGCGCCTGCTCCCGCAGCGCCACGCCCGCCTCCGTCAGCCGTACCTCCACCGAGCGCTCGTCCCGCGCGCTGCGCTCGCGGTGTACCAGGCCCGCCGCTTCCAGGCGCTTGAGCAGCGGTGACAGGGTGCCGGAGTCCAGGCGCAGGTGTTCGCCGAGCTTCTTGACCGGAAGGTCGCCGTGCTCCCACAGCACCAGCATCACCAGGTACTGCGGGTAGGTGAGCCCGAGGTCCTTGAGGATCACACGGTAGACGCTGTTGAAGGCGCGGGACGCGGCATGCAGGGAGAAGCAGATCTGGCGGTCCAGGCGGAGCCACTCCGCTTCGGGGGCCGGTGTCGGGGTTGTCGCGGTCATGGCTCAATCGTAGCGCTTGCGAGCCATTAAGTTGTGTGCAATTAAATTGTGTGCTCTACTTGTGGTCGTGAGGGCGGCCGGACCAGGGCCGCCGGAACACCGAACTTCGAGAGGGATGGTCTTCCATGGACGCGCTCTACACCGCAGCCGCCACCGCCACCGGCCGGGAGGGACGGGCGGTCAGCTCGGACGGGCAGCTGGACCTCACGCTGGCGTTCCCGCCCGCGCTGGGTGGCAACGGCCAGGGCACCAACCCCGAGCAGCTCTTCGCCGCCGGTTACGCCGCCTGTTTCGCCAGCGCCCTGGGCGCCATCGGCCGCCAGGCCAAGGTCGACACCGGCGAGATCTCCGTCACCGCCGAGGTCGGCATCGGCAAGGACGAGACCGACGGCGGCTTCGCGCTCAAGGTCACCCTGCGCGTCGAGCTCCCCGCGGAGCTCGCCAACGAGACCGGCGAGAAGCTGGTCCACCAGGCCCACGCCTACTGCCCCTACTCCAAGGCCACCAAGGGCAACATCCCGGTCGAGCTCATCGTCGAGTAGTCACCCCGGGTACCTCCCTCCTACGGGTGAGCCGCGCGAGCACCTCCCCGGTCCGCCGGCTCCAGTCCACGACCACCGCCTCCTCGGGCAGCCGCTCCTGCCGCGTCAGCAGCAGCCAGCGCACCCGGGGGCGGTGGTCGTGGCCGTCGGCCAGTTCGATGCCGTAGCCGGGGAGCAGCCGGACGGCGTAGTAGGCGTCCGTGACCACCGGTTCCCCGGGGCCGATGTGCCGGGCCGCCCAGTCGTACGACGGCCAGCGCGGCGGCTGCGCGAAGCCGACCGGATCCACCGAGCGCGGTACCACCGCCCCGGCCTGCGCGGCCAGAAAGCCCAGGCAGGCCCCGCAGGCCGCGGCCCAGCCGAGTGCCCGCCGCCACCCCGGCCAGGGCCTCTCCGCCGCCAGCTCCACGGCCAGCGCGCACTGCGGTGCCAGCAGGGCGAGCCCGAGCAGCGTGCCGAAGCCGTACGCCGTCACCAGGCACTCCAGCGCGAACAGCAGGACCAGCGGCTCACGCCAGGCCGCGAGCCACACCGCCCGTCGCTTCACCCCCGCGGCCGCCTGCCGGGACACCCCCGCGGCCGCCCGGCCGGACACCTGCCCCGCGGCCCGCCGCGCCCGCAGCCACAGCGCCGGTACCCCCAGCAGCAGCGCCAGCCAGCACCGGCCCGCCGGCCCGTCGTACGGCTGCGGCAGCAGCTGCGCGTGCGCCCCGCACCCGGACACCCCGGCCGCCACCGTGCACATCAGCCCCCACCGCCCCCACACCGCGCCCCGCCATCCCCGCTGCCACCCCGCCGCGAAGGCCACCGCCCCGGCCCCCGCCCCGACGCCGGTCACCGGGTCGATCAGCGCCACCACCCCGTACAGCGCCCCGAGCGCCGCGTACCCGGACAGGCTGCGCAGGCCGCTCGGGCCGACATAGCGCACCCGGCGCAGATCACGCGCCCGGGTGCCGGTCAGGGCCCAGGCCCAGAAGGTGAGGCCGAGAGCGAACGCGGACGGGTAGCCGAGGCTGCCGGACAGCGGCAGCAAGGCCAGCGAGCCGGCACCCCGGCCCGGTTCCGTGCCCCAGAGCACGGCCATGAAGCCCAGCGCCAGCACCGGTGCCCAGGGCCGCGGGGTGAGGACGCGGACCAGCCGGCCGAGGCCCGTCAGCAGCACCAGCAGATTGACCGGCCCGCACACCCGCAGCAACTGCCAGCCCGTCAGCCCGGTCAGCCGGGCGAGCGCGCCCTGCGCGAGCACATACGGGGACACGGCACCTGCCGCCAGGCCCACCCGCAGCCGTTCCACCGCCGCCGCGTGCTGACCGGCCTCGCAGCACGGCGGCACCCGCCAGTACGCCAAGGTCATCAGCAGCCAGAACAGCAGGCCGAAGACCTGGTACGGGGTGAGTCTCCGGACCCGGCCGCCGCGCAGGGCGGTGGAGCCGTGTGCGGCGCGCCGGACCAGGGCGTCGGTGCTCACCGGGGAGAGCGGACAGGGCGGACCATTTGCCGAGTTTTCCCGTCCGCTCCGGCCGCTTTGCCGTCCATCACCTCATCGAGTGACATCGGCCGTCCGGGGAGACGCCTGCGCGGGCATCGGAACCGTCCGGTGCACCAGAGGCTCCAGAAGCAGCGGCACCCCCACCACCGGCAGCAGCCACGCCAGCACGATCAGCCGGTCGCCCCAGATGTTGATGTCGGGGTGCCCGGCCTGGGTGAGGATCCCGGTGCCCGCGGCCGCCAGCAGGAAGACCCCGAAGGCCGGCCGCCGCCGCGCGCCCCACGCCCCGGCCGCCAGCGCGGACAGGAACAGCGGTGCCATCGGCTGCCGGCGCAGCCACTCCACCCAGAAGTTCCCCTCCAGATGCAGGAACTCCTGCCAGGGGTGGACCCGGTCCGGGCGGGTGTAGTGGTTGGTCAGCAGGTCCTGCATGCTCTCCGACTCGGAGGGATAGTGCAGCAGCCGTACCAGCAGCAGTGTGCCGACGACCGCCGCGCAGCCCGCCGCCGCGATCGGCACCACCCCGCGCCCCGGCGCCCGCCCGTGCCGGCGCCGCCACAGCGCGACCACCGCCCCGGCCACCGCAAGGCACCCGCCGAGGAACAGCGCCTGCGAATGCTTCACCGTGAAGAGGATGAGCAGCGCGCCCGCCACCAGGGCCGTCCCCGCCCGCGCCCGTCGGGTCAGGGCCAGCGCGCAGCCCCACACCGCCACCAGTGTCAGCGCCAGCATCAGGCCCTCGGTCATCGGCCGCATCGCGGTCGTGCCCACCGGCAGGACGTAGTACAGGGCCTGCCCGGTCAGCGCGAGCGGCACCGCCACCGAAACCGTCCGCAGCACCAGGAAGACCAGCACCCCGCCCGCGCCCGCGACCAGCACACTCGCCAGCCACACCCCCCACGTCACCCCGAACACGGTCACGAAGGGCAGCAGGAACACCGGATAGCCGGGCCGCACCTCGAAGACGGCCCTCAGCCGCGGGCCCACGAACGGCACGATGTGCCCGTCCGTCTGCCCGGCCGCCAGCCGCCGCTCCGCACGCCGCAGTTCGGAGGAGCGGCACTCCGCGAACACCCGTCCCGCCGGGTTCGGCGCATGGAAGCGCAGCACGTCCACGCTCTGCGCGCGCCGCGCCTTCGACGCGTCGCCGGCGCAGGCCCAGTCGGCCGTCTCGGCCGCCGCCGCCCGCTTGGTCGCCCCGCCCAGGGTCAGCGCGTACGACACGTAGTTCTTGGAGTCGGGTGTGTCCCGGCCGGTGACATCGGCGAGTTGCAGCACCGCGAACACGGCGGCCAGCACCAGCACCCAGGTACGCGGTCTCACGTCGAGGCCAGCAGGCCGGGCGCGCCGGCCGGACCGGGCACCTGCACCGGTTCCGGCATCGGCTCACCGAGGAGCAGGGTCCGTACGACCCGTTCGGCGGCCCTTCCGTCGTCGAACTCGCAGAAACGGGACCGGAAGTCGGCCCGCAGCCGTGCCGACTCCTCGTCCCGCCAGCCGCCCGAGGCGAACAGCCACGCCAACTCCCGGTAGGAGTGCGACACATGGCCCGGCGCGTCGGCGGTGACATCGAGATAGGCGCCCCGGCTCGCGGTGTACGCGGCCCAGTCGTCGGCGTGCACGACGATCGGCCGGTCCAGGTTGGCGTAGTCGAACATGATCGACGAGTAGTCGGTGACCAGGGCGTCCGAGGCCAGCATGACCTCCTCGACGTGTGGTTCGCAGGTCGCGTCGACCAGGATCCCGCGCCGGTGCAGCTCGGCCAGGCCCATCCCACGGGCCGGGCCGGTCGCGAGGGCCGGGTGCAGCCGGACCACGAGCGTGTGGCCGGTGCCGAGGTCGGCGGCGAACCGGACCAGGTCGACCCGGTCGATGTGACCGCCCCGGACGTAGTCCCGGCGGGTCGGGGCGTAGAGCACGACCGTGTGGCCGGCCGGGATGCCGTGCCGGTCCCGGAAGCCGGCGCCCGCCGCGGAACCCTCGCACCCGGCGCCCGCCATACCGCCCTTGACCAGCACGTCGTTGCGCGGGCTGCCCGTACGGGCCGATGCGAAGTGGCAGGGGTAGGCCCGTTCCCAGACCAGCTCGGAGTGGCGGTTGGCGACCAGGCTGTGGTCCCAGCGGTCGGCCCGGCGCAGCATCTGCGGCACGTCGAAGGCGAGCCGGGCGCCGGGCTTGCCCAGCAGGTCGGCGCCCTTGTACTTGAGCGGGGTGCCCTGATGGGTGTGGATGTACACACTGCCGGGGCGTTTGACCAGTGTGCCGGGCCAGTTGACGTCGTTGACGAAGAACTTCGCGCGGGCGGTCAGCCGCAGGTAGTCCGGGGAGTCGAGCAGTACGTGCTCCACGTCCGCGGGCAGCGCCGCCGCCTCCTCGTCCCGTACCACCCACACCCCGCGCAGCCATGGTGCGATCTCCCGGGCCTTGCGGTAGACGGCCGCCGGGTCGCCCAGCAGGCCTCGGTGCGAGGACGCCGAGTAGACCACCAGGTCCGCGTCCGGTGCGCGCAGGCCGCGGAGCCTGCTCAGCGCCTGCCGGGCCCGGACCCCCGCCGCCTGCCGCACCCGCAGCGCCTGCCGCCCGCCCTCCCGGCCGGCCCGTTCGGCCTGCTGCCGCAGCAGGTAGGCCGCGTACGAGCCGCCGAGCACATCCAGACCGGCCGCCCCTTCGGCCCCCTCGGCCCGCTCGGTCTTCTCGGCCTCCTCGGGCCGGTAGGCGCGGTACAGCTCCGCCGTGCGCCGGAAGAACTCGCCCTTGGCTGCGGGCGGCAGCCGGTCCGGCTTGGCGAGGACGTCCAGGCAGTGCTCGCCCATCTTCCGGTGCAGATACGGCCGCCAACTCGCGAGTTCCGGGCGGGAGTCGACGAAGGCGAAGACCCGCTTGTACTGGTCGTGGACGTCGAAGTGCTTACGGCTGGTGGTGGAGAGGATGTTGCCCTGGCGGCGCTGGCGGTAGTTCAGACAGATCCGGTCGAGCGTGGCGATACGGGCCGCGCTGAGCATGACCGGGAAGGTCCAGGGCGTGTCCTCGTAGTAGCCCGGCGGGAACTGGAAGCCGTTCTCCTCGACGAAGTCCCGCCGGTAGACCTTGTTCCAGACGACCATCAACAGGTCGAGGATCTCGGGGTGTTCGGCCGCCGTGAACACCTCCGACGTCACACCGAGGACCTCCGCGAGCGCGTTGCGCCGGGTGCCGCCCCACCAGTAGGTGCGGGCGTAGTCGAAGACCAGGACGTCCGGGTCGCCGGTCTCGGCCAGCCGGTCGGCGATCGCGTCCAGCGCCCCCGGGGTGAGGGTGTCGTCGCTGTCGAGGAAGAGCAGGAAGTCGCCGGTGGCGTAGGGGAGTCCGGCGTTGCGGGCGCGGCCGAGGCCGACGTTCTCCGGCAGGTGCAGGACTCGCACGCGCGGGTCGCGGGCCGCGTACTCGTCGAGGATCGCGCCGCAGCCGTCCGGGGAACGGTCGTCGACGGCGATCACCTCGATGTCGTGACAGGACTGCTCCAGGACCGAGTCGAGGCACTCCCGGAGAAAGCCCTGCACCTTGAAGCAGGGCACGATCAGACTGAATCGGGGCACGGTCAGCTCCTGACAAGGGTCGCGGTCGGCGCCGGCAGGCGCTCTGCCAGGGGGATCACCGCCGGGATCGCCTCCGGTGGCTGGTTGAGGAAGACCCGCCGGACGACCCGCTCGGCGGCCAGACCGTCGTCGAACTGGCAGAAGCGGGCCCGGAACCCGGCCCGCAGCTGCTTGGACTCCGGGCCCGCGTAGGAGCCGTCGCGGAAGATCCGGGCCAGCTCCTCCGGGGTGCGGGCGACCGGGCCGGGCGGCTCGGCCATCAGGTCGAAGCAGACGCCCCGGGTGTGCCGGTAGACCTCCCAGTCGTCGGCGTAGACCACGATCGGCCGGTCCAGGTTGGCGTAGTCGAACATGATGGAGGAGTAGTCGGTGATCAGCGCGTCCGCGGCCAGACACACGTCCTCGGCGGAGCGGTGCGCGGTGACGTCGATGACCCGGCCGGTGTTCCGGAACGCCCCCCGGTCGTAGAAGTAGTGCGCGCGCAGCAGTACGACGACGTTCTCGCCGGCCGCCTCGCAGAACGCCTCCAGGTCGAGGCCGGGCTCGAAGCCGGTGTGGTGGTCGCGGTGGGTCGGCGCGTACAGGACGGCCGTCCTGCCGTCCGGGACGCCGAGCTTGCGCCGGGCACGGACCACGTCGTGGGCGGACGCCGTGTAGTAGACGTCGTTGCGCGGATAGCCGTACTCCAGCGCCTCGTACGAGCCCGGGAAGGCGCGCTCCCAGGTCTCGGTGGAGTGGCGGTTGGCGGAGAGGTTGAAGTCCCAGCGGTCGACCCGGCCGAGGAGCTTGGTGAAGCTGCCGGTCTGGGCGGCGACCACCGGGTACGTCGACTGGTCGACGCCCATCTTCTTCAGCGGGGTGCCGTGCTGGGTCTGCAGGTGCACACTGCCGGGCCGCTTGACGACCCCCTCGGCGAAGTTGGCGTTGTTCACCAGGTACTTGGCGCGGGCCAGCACCTGCCAGTAGCGGTGGCTGCCGATCACCGCGTACTCGACGCCCTCCGGCATGGCGTGCGCCTGGTCGGCCTCGACCAGGAACACCGAGCGGATGCGCGGGGCGAGTTCACGGGCCGTGGCATGGATCGCGGCCGGGTTGCAGGTGTAGCCGCGCCCCCAGTAGGCGCAGTACACGGCGAGGTGCGGGTCCAGCGGGCGGCGCAGTTCGAGGGCGTAGCGCAGCCGGGTGAGCGGCATGTGCGGCCGGGGCAGCCGCTCGGCCGCCCGCGCGGCCGCCTGGTTGACCCCGCGCAGCGCCCGGAACGCCGTGTACGCGCCCGCCGCGAGGAGCCGGTGCTGCACACCGATGCTCCCGCCCGGCATCCGGAACCCGGCCGGCCGGTACGTACGGTGCAGCCGCCCCGCCCGCCGGAAGAAGGCCCGTCGCCCGCCCGGCATCCGGTCCGGCCGCGCGGCCGTCCTCAGCACCACCCCGAAGACCTGCTCGAACAGCGGCCGGGCCCGCTCGCCCGGCAGCGCTGCGGCCCGCTCCAGGACCAGCTCGGCCTGGTCGAGGAGTTCGTGCTGGTGCGGCCCGGGGAGGTTGAGCCGGCTGCCCTGCCGGCGCAGCCGGTGCCGTACGACCACCGAGCGCAGCACCGCGATCCGCTCGGCGGCGACCGTGGTCAGACCGCCCCAGCCGAGGTCCGTGAAATGACCGTCGGGGAACAGCAGCCGCCGGTCCTCGACGAAGGTCCGGCGATAGGCGGCGCTCCAGGCCGGCAGTGCCACACCGGTCAGCGCGGGTGCCTGGTCCGGGGCGAAGGCGCCCTGCGGAACGCCCGCCAGCAGCGGCGCCGCCGGGTTGCCCGGCTCGCCCTCCCACCAGGGCATGCGTTCGTGCTCGAAGTACAGGACGTCCACGTCACCGGCCTCGGCCAGCCGCGCGTCGAGGAGTGCCAGCGCGCCGGGGACCAGTACGTCGTCGCCGTCGAGGAACAGCAGATATGTGCCGTTCGCCGCCCGCATCCCGGTGTTGCGGGCCCTGCTCAGCCCGGCGGACGGCGGTGAGTGCACCGGGGTCACCCGGGAGTCCCGCTCGGCGTATCCGGCGGCGACCGAGGCGGCCGGGGCGTCGGGCGCGTCGCAGACCGGGATCAGCTCCAGGTCTCCGAAGGACTGGGCGAGGACCGAGTCCAGCGCCTGGGACAGCCGGCCGGCGACCCCGTGGGACGGGACGATGATGCTGAAGCGGGGCATGCTGCTCTTTCTCAGGTGTGCAAGCGGCCCGGTCTCCCCGTCGGTCGCCAGGTGGACGGCCGGGACGGAGTGGGCCGCGAGGTGTGGGGGGCCATGGAGAAACTCCCTGAAAGGCAAACGGCGTTCAGCGGCTCTCGGTGACGGGCAGGTGGCCGGAAGGTTGCGGAACGGTGGCGAGCGGGGAGTGGGCGAGCCCCGAGGCGGCCGACGGAACCGGGTGCCGCTCATCAAGAGGGATGACCTTCGGCAGCCCGGCCGGCTCGCCGAGCACCACATGCCGTACGACCCGTTCGGCGGCGCGTCCGTCGTCGTACCGGCAGAACCGCTCGCGGAACGCGGCCCGCAGCTCCGCGGAGCGGGAGCCGCGCCAGTGGCCGGTGGCGAAGATGTCGATCAGCTCGTCCTCGGTGCGGGCGACCGCGCCGGGCGGGCTGGAACGCAGGTCGAAGTAGGTGCCGCGGGCCGCGTGGTAGGCGTCCCAGTCCTCGGTGTGCACGACGATCGGCCGGTCCAGGTTGGCGTAGTCGAACATGATCGACGAGTAGTCGGTGATCAGCGCGTCCGAGGCCAGGCAGAGGGACTCCACGCTCGGGTGGTCGCTGACGTCGATCACCCGCCCCCCGGCCCCGAGCGGGCCGTCGTGCCAGTAGTGGGCGCGGGCCAGGATCACGAAGCGCGGGCCGAGGCGGCGCACGATCCGGTCCAGGTCGAGGGCGGAGCGCTGGGTGCGCCGGTAGTCGCGGTGGGTGGGGGCGTACAGCAGGGCGACCGTGTCCTCGGGGACACCGAGCGACGCGCGGATCCGGGTCACGTCGGCGGAGGTGGCCTGCTGGAAGACGTCGTTGCGCGGATAGCCGTACTCCAGGGTGGTGTAGCCGCCGGGGTAGACGCGCTCCCAGGTGAGGGTGGTGTGGCGGTTGGCGGAGAGGAGGAAGTCCCACTTGTCGACGCCCCGCAGGAGTTCCTCGAAGTCCATGTCGGCGGCGGCCGCCGGGTGTTCCTGGAGGTCCAGGCCCATGTGCTTGAGGGGAGTGCCGTGCTGGGTCTGCACGAACACCTGGCCGGGGCGCTTGCGCAGCCGGCGGTCGAAGTTGACGTTGTTCACCAGGTACTTGGAGCGGGCCAGCGCCGTCCAGTAGGCGAGGGTGCCCGGACGCAGCGGGCGCGGGCCCGGCGGGATCGCTTGCTGGTGCTCGGGGCGGGCGATCCAGGCGGTGCGGATGTGCGGGGCGTGGCTGCGGAACGCCGCCTCCAGCGCACCAGGATTGCAGCCGTGGCCGCGGTTCCAGTAGGCGGCGAAGACCGCGCGGTCGGCGCGCAGCGGGAGGCGCAGCTGGACGCGGTAGTGGAGCTGGAGGAGGGCCGAGCGCAGGCCGCGGGCGAACTTGACGCCCGCCTTGAGGGTGCGGCGGCGCGCGGACATCGCCAGCTGGAGGGCGCGGTAGGTACGGTGCAGGCCGTAGTGGACGAGGGCGTGGCGCAGCCGGGTGCGATGGGGGTACCCCCGCTCGAGCGGAGCCGAGAGTGGGGGAGGAACCTGGGTGCCCTTGGCCCGGTAACAGCGGTAGTGGGCGCGGGCCTTGCGCAGGAACTCGGCACGGGTGCCCTTCGGGAGGCGGTCCCGCTTGGTGAACACCGTCGAGAAGTGGTCGATCATGCGGCGGAACAACACCGGTCGCCAGCGGTCGAGTTCGGGCCGCTCCTCGATGAACGCGAAGACCCGGTCGTACTGTTCGAAGATGTCGAAGTGTTTGCGGCTGGTGGTGGAGAGGATGCTGCCCCGCCGTCGCTGCCGGTAGTGCACACAGACGCGGTCGAGGGTGGCGATCGACCCGGCGGCCATCAGGACCGGGTAGGTCCAGGGGGTGTCCTCGTAGTAGCCGGGCGGGAAGGCGAAGCCGTGCTCCTCGACGAACTCCCGCCGGTACGCCTTGTTCCAGGCCACCATCAGCACCCGGAGCAGCCCGGGCCGGTCCTCTAGGCGGAACGGCGCCGGCCCTTCCTCGGTCAGCTGCGACGCGACCTTGTTGCGCTCCGCCCGGCCCGTCCAGAACGTCCGCGCGTAGTCGTACACGAGGACGTCCGGCTCACCGCTCTCCTTGACCCGGTCCGCGATCGCGCGCAGCGCGTCGGGCGTGAGGGTGTCGTCGCTGTCCAGGAAGAGCAGGTAGTCGCCGCGCGCCTGCTCCATCCCCGCGTTGCGGGCGCCGCCCAGGCCCTGGTTCTCCGTCAGGTGCACGGGCCGGACCCGTGCGTCACGGGCCGCGTACTCGTCGATGATCGCGCCGCAGGCGTCCGGTGAACAGTCGTCCACGGCGATCAGTTCGAGATCGGGGTACGACTGCGAGAGCACCGATTCCAGGCACTCGGACAGATACGCCTGGACCTTGTACGCGGGGACAATGACACTGAACCTGGGCAAGGGGCATCCATGGGTCGGTCGGCGCGGGCGTTCTGCCCGGGAACGGCCAATGGAATGATTTGGTTACGGTTCCTTACGTCATGTGGGGGAACGCCGCCGGCGACAGCGGAAGGGCGAGCCGGTTGCCGGCCCGCCCTCCGCGGGTACCGCCTCTGCGCTATTTGACCGCGCCCGCCATCACCCCGGACACGAACTGCCGCTGGAACGCGAAGAACACGGCCAGCGGGATGACCATCGAGATGAAGGCGCCGGGGGCGAGGACGTCGATGTTGTTGCCGAACTGCCGGACCTGGGTCTGCAGCGCCACCGTGATCGGCTGGGTGCCCGACTTGGTGAACACCAGTGCGACCAGCATGTCGTTCCACACCCACAGGAACTGGAAGATGCCCAGGCTCGCGATCGCCGGCCCGCCCAGCGGCATCACCACCCGGGTGAACAGGCGCAGTTCACCGGCGCCGTCCAGGCGCGCCGCCTCCAGCAGCTCCCGCGGGATCTGCGCGAAGAAGTTCCGCAGCAGGAACACCGCGAACGGCAGACCGAAGCCGACATGGAAGAGGATCACCCCGAAGATCGTCCCGAACAGACCGATCTTCCCGAAGAGTTCGGCGATCGGGATCAGCGCCACCTGGACCGGCACCACCAGCAGACTGACCACGATCAGGAACCACCAGTCCCGGCCCGGGAACTCCATCCACGCGAACGCGTAACCGGCCAGCGCCCCGATGGCGACGACCAGGATCGTCGCCGGGACGGTGATCAGGACCGTGTTCCAGAGGGAGTTGGTGATGTCGCTGTTCTCCAGGAGCTTCTGGTAACTCTCGAAGGTGAGCTGGGACGGCTTGCTGAACACCTGCCACCAGCCGCTCGCGCTCATGTCGTCCGGCGAACGGAGCGAGGAGGCGAGCAGGCCGATCGTCGGCACCAGCCAGAACAGGGCGACGACGATCAGGAAGAAGCGGACCAGACCGCCGTTGATCTTCTCCAGCAGCCAGCTCATCGCCGCTCCTCCCGCCTCAGCCGACGGACGTTGAACCACATCACCGGGATGACGAGAAGCAGCAGGAACACCGCGATGGCGCTCGCGATGCCCGGCTGCCCCTCCGAGAAGCCCTTGCGGTACAGCTCCAGGGCGAGCACGTTCGCGTCGTCCTGCGAGGAGCCCGGCGCGATGATGTACACGAGGTCGAAGACCTTCAGCACGTTGATCATCAGGGTGACGGTGACGACCGCGAGGACCGGTGCGAGGAGCGGCACGGTGACCTTGCGGAACACCTGCCACTCGGTCGCGCCGTCGACACGGGCCGCCTCCAGGAGTTCCCGGGGCACGCCCGCGAGCCCGGCCGCGATCAGCACCATCGCGAAGCCCGCCCACATCCAGACGTACGACCCGATGATGGCGGGGGTGACCAGGGTCGGGCCGAGCCAGTCGACGCCGTTGTAGGGCTGCTTGAAGTTGCTCGCGGGGAGTTGGAGCTGGGCCCCGTCCGCGGCGGCGGGGAGGGTGAAGGTGCCGTCTGCCGCCGCCTTGGCCGATGCCACCACCTTGCCGTTCTTGACCGCCTCGATCCGCATCCCGTCGTAGCCGAGCTCGGACGGGTCGGGCACGCCGAGCCTGCCGACGCCCTTGCCGCGGGTGAAGTCCTGCCAGGTGGTGCCGGTGATCTTCGCCGGGTCGGGCTTGGCCGCCACGGCGCTCTTCGCGCCCTTCGGCATCTGGTCGGGGGCGACTCCGACGAGCGGGAGGGCGACGGTCTGCCCGGTGCGGACGGTGGCCGTGGTGATGAAGCCGCCTTGGTACGGCTTCAGGGGTGAATCGCGGCCCGGGTGGGCGTTCGGGAACGCCGACGACTGGGCGAAGGTGTCGTGGATGCCGACCCAGACCGCGTTGGCGACGCCCTTGTCCGGGTCCTGGTCGTAGACCAGCCGGAAGATGATGCCGGCGGCCAGCATGGAGATCGCCATCGGCATGAAGACGACCAGTTTGAACGCCGTTCCCCAGCGGATCCGTTCGGTCAGCACCGCGAAGACCAGGCCGAGGGCGGTGGAGACGGTCGGCGCGAACACCACCCAGATGATGTTGTTCTTCAGGGCGGTGCGGATGCCGTCGTCCGTGAAGATCGCCTTGTAGTTGTCGAAGCCGGCGAACCCGTCACCGTTGGCGTTGTAGAAGCTGCGGATCAGCGAGTACCCGATCGGGTAGACCACGAGCGCGCCGAGCAGTACCAGGGCGGGGAGCAGAAAGAGAACCGCCACGGACTTGCGGGTGCCGGTCACGCTCTTGCGGCGGCGGGGGCGCGGGTCGGCGGGGGTCCCGGGGACCCCCGCCGTGGCGGGTGACGCCATCGCCGGGTCAGCTTCCGCTGCCGTAGGCGGCCGCCGCGTCCTTCTCCAGCTTCGCCTGGGTGCCCGCGACGTCCGTCGGGTTCTGCAGGAAGTCCTGGAGGTCCTTCCACTCGCCCTTGCCCGGGGTGCCGCCGAACGCCTGCGGGGCCTGGTCGGACATGTCGAAGCGGAAGTCGTCGCCGGAGGCGATCAGGGCCTGGGCGATCTTGCGCTGCACCTCGTTCGGGTACGCCGAGTTCGCCACGTTCTTGTTCGGCGACAGATAGCCGCCGAGCTTCGCCTGGATCGTCGCCGCGTCCGGGGAGGCCAGGAACTTCGCCAGCGCCTGTGCGCCCTTGGAGTCCTTGAAGACGACGGCCGCGTCACCGCCGGAGACCACGGGCGCGGTCGAGCCCACGCTCGGGAACGGGAACACCTTCGCGTCCGTGCCCACCTGTGCCTTGGTCTCACCGATGTTGACCTGCACGAAGTCGCCCTCGTAGACCATCGCGGCCTTCGGCTGGGCGCCGCCGGTGAAGGTCTGGGTGACCGACGCCGGGAACTCCGTCTGCAGCGCGCCGTTCGCGCCGCCCGCGATGTACCCCTTCTTGCCCCAGATCTGGGCGAGCGTGGTCAGCGCCTGCGCGACGCTCGGGTCCGTCCACTTGATCTTGTGCTGGGCGAGCTGGTCGTACTTCTCCGGGCCCGCCTGCGAGAGGTACACGTTCTCGAACCAGTCGGTCAGCGTCCAGCCGTCCGCGCCGCCGATCGAGAACGGTGTGACACCCGAGTCGTACACCGCCTGCGCCGCCGTCAGCAGGTCCTGCCAGGTCTTGGGCTCCTTGGCCCCCGCGTTCTCGAAGACCTTGGCGTTGTACCAGATCAGCGACTTGTTGGCGGCCTTGTAGTAGACGCCGTACTGCTTGCCGTCGACCTTGCCGATGTCCTGCCAGCCCTGCGAGTAGTTCTTCTGCACTTCCGTGATCGTGTCGGCGCTCAGCGGCTTCGCCCAGCCCTTCTGGACGGCCTGCTTGATCGCGCCGGGCTGCGGCAGCAGCGCGATGTCCGGCGGCTGACCGCCCGCGATCTTCGAGCCGAGGAAGTTGATGATCGGGTCCTGCGCGGGCACGAAGGTGACCTTCGCACCGGTGCGCTTCTCGAACTCCGCGAGGACCTGCTTGAAGTTCTTCTGCTCCTGCCCCGTCCAGACGGCGGCGACCTCCAGGTCGGTGCCGTTCAGCTTCGGGAGGGTGAGGGTGCTCGTCCCGGTGGCGCCGGTGCTGTTCCCGCCGCCGGACGTCTTGTCGTTGCCGCCTCCGCAGGCGGTGAGCGCGAGGGCTCCCGCGAGGAGTGCGGCGAGTGTGGTGACGGCCCTGCTTGTCCGGATGGTGTTGCTCATGGCGCGCATCACTTCCCCGTTCGTCGTTCCTCATTGAACGCCAGAACTCTGTCCCGTGCGCTCCGGTCTACGCGGGGGCCGCGTGCGCGGCAAGGGTGCCTGCCGGTGAGGGCCGGGGATCGTGATCGCCTCGTGATCGTGGGCTGATCGCAGAAGCGGTGATCGGTCAAAGAAGCGAGGGGACCTCCGCCGCGGAGACCTCCCGGGCCGCCCGCTCCACCGCGCTCGCCAGCAACGCCAGGTCCGTCGGGCCGTTGCCCAGTTCCCGGACCGGGCGGCGGGCCGGGGGATCGCCCATGCGGGGCCAGTCGAGGGGGACCACCGTGGGGCGCTGGGTCGCCGTACGGGGGATACGGCCCGTGACACGGCCCGCCTGGAACGCGGTGGTACGGCCGTCCGGGGTGGTGAGGCGGCCGCGGCCCGGGGCCGGTTCGTCGGGGCCGCCGGCCGGTGTGTCCAGGGTGACGCGCAGGGTGGCCTGCCGGGCCGGTTCCGTCTCCGCCGTACGACCGCCGGTGCCGGCCGCGGCGACCAGGTGGACGCCGAGCCGCTCGCCCTCCTTCGCCACCGCCTCCAGCGCCCGCATCACGGAACCGGCGGCCGGGCGGCCCGGTGAACCGAGCGCGGGGGAGACCAGGGCGTCCAGGTCGTCGACCACGACCACCAGACGGGGCAACGGCGGGGGCGTCTCGGTGGGCCGGCGGGCCGCGGCGCCGGCCGACGGGCGCAGCCGGAGCGTCGAGCTCGGCGGGGCTTCTATGTCGGCGGCGCCCGAGGTGGGGCGGGTGCGCTGGGGGACGATCCGGCCCGAGATCTCCCGCTGCGCGTGCCAGTCGTTGAAGTCGGAGCGGCCCAGCAGTTCGGCCCGCCGCTTCAGCTCGGCGCTCAGCGACTGGGCGAATTCACGCATCCGGACCGGGTCGTTGGCGGTGAGATGGGTCGTGACATGCGGTATGTCCGTACAGACCCGGAGGCCCTCGCCGTGCCCGGCACCCGTGCCGACGCCGTCGCGGCCGTCGATCAGGACGATCCCGAGCCGGTCCGGGCGATCGGCGGCCGCCAGCGAGGCGACCATCGCCCGCAGCAGCTCCGTACGGCCGCTGCCGGACGGGCCCTCGATCAGCAGATGCGGACCGTCGGCCACCAGGTCGGCACCGAGCGGGCCGCGCGGTCCGGCACCGAGCACCGCACGGGCCCGGCCGCCCAGCGACTCGGCGTCGTCCGCCGCATCCGCCCAGCGGGCCATCAGCGACGCCGGGGTCGCCCTCGCCAGCCCCAGCTCGTCCAGCAGACGGGCGGACTGGGGGAGCGGGGCGGTCACGCGCGTGTGCCGGTCGGCGCCCGGGCCGTCGGGGCGCAGCGGGGCCAGCGCCCGCGCGAACCGCTCGGCCCAGGCCGGTGAGACCGCGTCCACCGCGGCCAGGGTGCCGGGGCCGACCGGGCCGGTGGAGACCCGCATGAGGTGCAACGCCGTGGCCACGTCCCCGCTGAGCAGGGCCACCGCCCCGCACTCCCGGAACGTCGGCGTCACCGCGCACGCCGCCTCGTAGGTCTCCTCGACCGGGGAGGTGGACGAAGTGGGTGCCGTCTCGGCCAGGCAGATCACATGCACTCCGGCGCGCGGACCGGCGACCGCCAGCCGCGCCACCGCGTCGCGCAGGGCCGAGCCGCCGGGATCGCCGTCCACGACGACGACCGTGTACGGCCCGGGGAAGCCGCCCTTGTCGTCGGCGGCGCCGAGGTCGGCACGGGCCCAGGAGGGGCGCTGGGCGGCGTCTGCGGGGGAGGCGCCAGCCGTCCGTGCCGGGGCCGGCATCGGGGTCGGTGCCGAGGTCGGGCGGTCGGACGGGGTGGCCGGCCGCCGGGGTGCGGACATGTCCTCCACCCTGCGCAGCAGCTCCTCCACGCGGGCCGCCGCCTGTTCGCGGTCGTAGGCCAGCAGGAGGCGGCAGTCCTGGCCGTGCCCGGGACGGACGTGCGGGAGCCAGCCGAGCCAGGACCACTCCGCCGTGCGCTCCTCCAGCGGGCGGGCCCGGTCCGCGCTGATCAGGACGATCTCCAGCAGGTCGGGCGAGTGCAGCGCGGCGAGCTGGGCCAGTACCGAGCGGGCGAGACCGGAGAGGCGGGTGCGCGGGCCCGCCAGGCCCAGGGCACCGGCCTCGCGCAGGCCGGCGGTGACGGGCACGGCGGGGAGCAGGCCCGAGCCGCCCGGCGTCGGCCGGTCCGCCGTACCGAGCCGGACCGTGAGCGTCTCCGGGTGGCCGGGGCCGCGCTCCCAGAGGCGGGGGCCGGGTCCCAGCGCGGTGAGGAGCAGGGCGGCCGGGTCGGGCCAGGTCTCGGGCTGGGCGGGAGCGTCGGGGGACGCGGCGAAGTCGTCGTCGGCCACGGTCTCGTCGGCGCCGGCCGACGTGGGTTCACCCCGCCCGCCGGCCAGGCGCCGCGCCCAGGCGCCGAGGCCGCCGCGCCTGCGGGCGCCGGGCAGGACAGGGGCGTCGGTGCCGCGCAGAGGCGTGCCCTTGCGCCTGCCGGAGGAGGCGGCGGGGTCGTCGAAGTGCGCGGCGGAGGCGTCACCGGCCGGGTGCCCGGCCGACCGGGCGGCCTCCGGGGAGGTCCGGTGCGCTGCCGTCGGCTCGGAGGCCGTGGCGCCGGTGGGCGCGGTGCCGTAGGCGGTGGGGCCGGTGGGTGTGCGTCCGGCGGTTGTGGATCCGTGAGCTGCGGATCCGGCGTTCGTGGTCCCGGCGTTCGCAGATCCGTGAGACGTGGGGCCGGTGGGTGTGCGTCCGGCGGTTGTGGATCCGTGAGACGTGGCCCCGGCGCCCGCGGCCCCGGTGGAGGCGCTTCGGGCGTCGCCCGGGTCGCCGAGTATTCCGGTGCGGCCCGCGTGTGTGTCGCCGGAGGAACCGCGAGGGCCGGGCATCCCGGTGGTCGTCCGGGGATCCGGGCGGCTCTCGATCCTCGGCGCGTCGCCCTGCGCGGGGACGACCGTCGGGTCCACCGCGCCGTGCTGGCGGCCCCCCGGCGCGCCGCCCGGGGCTCCCCAGCCCGCCGTGCCGTAGGCGTGATGGGTGCGGCCGGCCGGAGCCGGCACGGCCGTACCGGCATCGGTGCCGGCGTCGCCGTCGGCCCCCTCGCCCTCCGTCAGCACCCGCACGCACCCCTCCCCGTCGGGTGCCGTGCCCAGCCGGGCCCCCGGCCCCCCGGACGGCGTAAGCCGCAGGGCCGATTCCCCGATGCGCAGCAGGGCGCCCGGGGTGAGGCGGACCGGGCGGTCGGTGACGCGGGTGCCGTCCAGGGCCGTGCCGTTGGTGGAGTTCAGGTCGGCGACCGAGACGCGGCCGTCGGCGGCGACCGTGACCGCGCAGTGCAGCCGGGAGACGTCCGGGTCGTCGAGCGGGACGTCGGCGTCGGCGGAGCGGCCGATGGTGATCTGGCCGCCGTGCAGGAGGTGGACCCCGCCCGCGTCGGGCCCGGCCACCACGTGCAGCTGGGTCGGGGCGTCGTCCAGCTCGGGATGCGGTTCGGGGGCCGCGGGGGCGCCCAGGGACAGCATGGCGCCGTCGACCAGCGGGGGCTCGCCCAGGATGCGGCGGCGGGCGTCCAGCCGCTCCACGCCGGCGTACAGCACCACGGGCGCGCTGCTCGGCTCGCGGCCGCCCAGGCTGCCGTCGCCGGTGACCGCCGAGGCCAGCGCGGAGGCCACCGCGGCCAGGTCCGTGCCCGCCGGTGCCGTCACCAGCACGTCGCGGCTCACGGCCCGGCCCCGCTGCGCGGCAGGGCCCAGCGGGTCTACGACGGTCAGCCGGATCTGCATCGGCGTCAGCGGTCCCTTCTGCGCGGGCGCGGAATTCCCCCCACCACCACTAGCGCGTCGGCCAGTTCTGCTGTCGCACGCATCCTCGCACCTGCTGCTGACAACGCGCCCACGCCCCGATGGTAAGTGATCTTGATTGGTCAGCTCTGCCCCCAAAAGTGCCTGCCAAGTGCCACGCGGGCGATCACTTGAGATCGGTCACGTCGGGCCCCGGCAACCACCGGACAGAAGCAAGCGTCTTTCCATCGAACGCGTACGGGAACGCCTACGTATGGGGATACGTCCGGAACGCTTACCGGCTGCCTACCGGGCAGGGGAAAGCACAGCCGGACGAAAACCCGGTGCCGGGCATCACGGCACTACAGTGGGTCGGACACAGGGTCGGACCCACCAGCAAGCAACAGGGAGTGCATGACGTGCGGCCGGTAGGCAGCAAGTACCTCCTGGAGGAGCCGCTCGGACGCGGCGCCACCGGTACCGTCTGGCGTGCCCGCCAGCGGGAGACCGCGGGCGCCGAGGCGGCCGTGCCCGGCCAGCCCGGCGAGACCGTCGCGATCAAGGTCCTCAAGGAAGAGCTCGCGAACGACGCCGACATCGTGATGCGCTTCCTGCGGGAGCGCTCCGTGCTGCTCCGGCTGACCCACCCGAACATCGTCCGGGTCCGTGACCTGGTCGTCGAGGGTGATCTGCTGGCCCTGGTGATGGACCTCGTCGACGGCCCCGACCTGCACCGCTACCTGCGCGAGAACGGCCCCCTCACGCCCGTCGCCGCCGCGCTGCTGACCGCCCAGGTCGCCGACGCGCTCGCCGCCAGCCACGCCGACGGCGTCGTGCACCGCGACCTGAAGCCCGCCAACGTGCTGCTCCAGCAGTACAACGGCCAGATGCACCCGATGCTGACCGACTTCGGCATCGCCCGCCTCGCCGACTCCCCGGGTCTGACCCGCACCCACGAGTTCGTCGGCACGCCCGCGTACATCGCCCCGGAGTCCGCCGAGGGCCGCCCGCAGACCGGCGCCGTCGACATCTACGGCGCGGGCATCCTGCTGTACGAGCTGGTCACCGGCCGCCCGCCGTTCTCCGGCGGCAGCGCCCTGGAGGTCCTGCACCAGCACCTCAGCGCCGAGCCCCGCCGCCCCTCGACCGTCCCCGACCCGCTGTGGACGGTCATAGAGCGCTGCCTGCGCAAGAACCCCGCCGAACGCCCCAGCGCCGAGAACCTCGCGCGCGGCCTGCGCGTCGTCGCCGAGGGCGTCGGCGTGCACGCGAACTCCGCGCAGATCGCGGCGGCCGAGGGCGTCGGCGCACTGCTGGCCCCCGACCCGGCGTCGCCGGCCGTACCGGGCGCGGCCGACCCGACCCAGGTGCTGCCGAACACGGGCGCGCCGATGGGGGCGCCGATGGGGACGTACGACCCGAACGCGGCGACCAGCTTCCTGCCGCACACCGGCGGGCCGGCGGGCGCCGCCGACCCGACCGCCGTACTGCCGAACACGGGCGCGGCCGATCCGACGGCCGTCATGCCGCCGATGCCCCAGGGACAGCCGGGCCAGCAGCAGCCGGAACAGCCGCACCCCTGGCAGACCCAGCTCCGCGCGGCCCGCGACCGCAACGAGCAGACGCAGGTCCAGTACCTCGACCCGGGCGAGGACCCGCTGCGCCGCCGTCCCCAGCGGCAGGTGGCCCGCCCGCAGCAGCAGCCGCCGCGCCAGGCCCCGCAGCAGCAGCCGGTACGCCGGCCGCAGCCGCGCGGGCAGGGCGGCCAGGGTGGATACGGCCAGCAGCAGCCCGCGGGGTACGGCCACCAGCCGCAGCAGCAGTACGCCCCGCCGCAGCAGCCGCAGCAGCGCTACGCGCCCCCGGCCGAGCCGCAGCGGGCCCCCCGCGAGCCGCGGGAGCCACGGGAGCCGCGGGAGCCACGCCGGCGCAGCGCCAACCCGATGAAGATCCCCGGACTCGGCTGCCTCAAGGGCTGCCTGTTCCTGATCGTCATCGTGTTCGTCGCGGGCTGGCTGATCTGGGACCTGACGCCGGTGCACACCTGGGTGGGGCAGGGCGAGGGCTACTGGAGCCAGCTGAAGGACTGGACGAAGTCGATCGGCAGCTTCATCAACAGCGTGGGCAGCGGCTCCGGCAACTGACCGCGACTCTGGGGATTTGTCGACATCTGGCGGGTGATTTCCGCCTCCGGGGTGAAGGTTGGCTCTTCGGACGCGTACTTTTATCGGCAACACGCGTCGGTAGGAGCAGTCTTGGCACGGAAGATCGGCAGCCGGTACACCGCGAACCAGATCCTGGGGCGGGGCAGCGCCGGCACGGTGTGGCTGGGCGAGGGACCGGACGGGCCCGTCGCCATCAAGCTGCTGCGTGAGGACCTCGCCTCCGACGAGGAGCTGGTGGGCCGCTTCGTGCAGGAGCGCACGGCCCTGCTCGGTCTCGAACACCCCAACGTCGTGTCCGTCCGCGACCTGGTCGTCGACGGCAACGACCTGGCCCTCGTCATGGACCTGGTCCGGGGCACCGATCTGCGCACCCGCCTCGAACGGGAGCGGCGGCTGGCGCCCGAGGCGGCGGTGGCGATCGTCGCGGACATCGCGGACGGGCTGGCTGCGGCGCACGCGGCGGGCGTGGTGCACCGGGACGTGAAGCCGGAGAACGTCCTCCTGGACATGCAGGGCCCGCTGGGCCCCGGCGGCTCCCACCCCGCCCTCCTGACCGACTTCGGGGTGGCGAAGCTGATCGACTCCCCGAAGCGGACCCGGGCCACGAAGATCATCGGTACCCCGGACTATCTCGCCCCCGAGATCGTCGAGGGCCTGCCGCCCCGCGCGTCGGTGGACATCTACGCGCTCGCTACGGTCCTGTACGAGCTTCTCGCGGGCTTCACCCCCTTCGGCGGCGGCCACCCGGGAGCGGTGCTGCGCCGCCATGTGACCGAGACCGTCGTCCCGCTCCCCGGGATCCCCGAGGAGCTCTGGCAGCTGCTCGTCCAGTGCCTGGCGAAGGCGCCGGCCTCCCGGCTGCGCGCGTCCGAGCTGGCCGCGCGGCTGCGGGAGCAGCTGCCGATGCTGGCGGGGATGCCACCGCTGGATGTCGACGAGCCGGAGACGGAGGCGGCGGAGGAGACCGAGGAGGCGGCCGCCGCCCCGGCGGCGGAGGAGCAGCGGGTACGGCGACGGGGGGCCGTCTCCCTGGTGCCGGGCGCGAAGCCGGACTCCAACCGGGACACGCATACGTCGATGAGGGTGCCGGCGCCGGACGAGCTGGCGGGCGGCGCGCGGGGTACGGCGCGGGTGCCCAGGGCGGCGGGGGCGCCGCGGCCGGGGTCGGCGCGGCACCGTGTCGCGGCGCGGCGACGGAGGGTCACGTTCGCGGTGGCGGGCGTGGCGGTGGCGGCGGTGGTGGGTGTCGGCGCGTGGCTGGCATCGTCCGGCGACGACTCCCCTCCCCAGGAGACACACAGCACATCGACGCCGTGACCTGCCGGCGGCTCCGCCGCCCTTTTTCCCACCCGCCCACCCGACTCGGCAGGCCACAGAGCCCCCGCCACGGGGCTCCGCCCCGGACCCCGAGGCGAAGCGGGGCCTGAGGCCGGTGGGGCGTGTGGGGAGGCGGGGCCTGGGCTTCGTGGGGTGTGCGGGGATGTGGGATGCGAGCCCGGTGGGGTGTGTGTGGCGGCGGGAGCCAAAGGTGCGATGTGCCCCGGAGCGGGATCCGAGCCCCCCGCCCCTACCCCCTGCGGCCGTCTCGTCTTCGCGCTCGCCCCTTCCCCTGTCGAGTCGGGTGGGTGGGCGGGCGAGGCCGGTCGGCGGAGGCGGCAGGGCGAGGCCCGTCGGCCATCCTCGGTTGGCGGAGCCGTTACGCTGGAGGCGTGGCAGTCGTCGATGTATCCGAAGAGCTCAAGTCCCTCTCCTCGACCATGGAGTCGATCGAGGCCGTTCTGGACCTCGACAAGCTGAGGGCAGACATCGCCGTGCTCGAGGAGCAGGCGGCCGCGCCGTCCCTGTGGGACAACCCGGACGAGGCGCAGAAGATCACCAGCAAGCTGAGCCACCTGCAGGCCGAGGTCAGGAAGGCCGAGGCGCTGCGCGGGCGGATCGACGATCTTTCCGTGCTCTTCGAGATGGCCGAGGAGGAGGACGACCCGGACACCCGCGCCGAGGCCGAGTCCGAGCTCGCCGCCGTCAAGAAGGCGCTGGACGAGATGGAGGTCCGGACGCTGCTCAGCGGGGAGTACGACTCCCGCGAGGCGCTCGTCAACATCCGCGCCGAGGCCGGTGGCGTCGACGCCGCCGACTTCGCCGAGAAGCTGCAGCGGATGTACCTGCGCTGGGCGGAGCAGAAGGGCTACAAGACCGAGCTCATCGAGACGTCGTACGCGGAAGAGGCCGGCATCAAGTCGACCACCTTCGCCGTGCAGGTGCCGTACGCCTACGGGACGCTCTCCGTCGAGCAGGGCACGCACCGCCTCGTGCGGATCTCGCCCTACGACAACCAGGGCCGCCGCCAGACCTCCTTCGCGGGCGTCGAGATCCTCCCCGTGGTCGAGCAGACCGACCACATCGAGATCGACGAGTCCGAGCTCCGGGTGGACGTCTACCGGTCGTCCGGTCCCGGCGGCCAGGGCGTCAACACCACCGACTCCGCGGTGCGCCTCACCCACATCCCCACCGGCATCGTCGTCTCCTGCCAGAACGAGCGGTCGCAGATCCAGAACAAGGCGACCGCGATGAACGTCCTCCAGGCCAAGCTCCTCGAGCGGCGCCGGCAGGAGGAACAGGCCAAGATGGACGCCCTCAAGGGCGACGGCGGCAACTCCTGGGGCAACCAGATGCGGTCGTACGTGCTGCACCCGTACCAGATGGTCAAGGACCTGCGGACCGAGTACGAGGTGGGCAACCCCGAGGCCGTGTTCAACGGCGAGATCGACGGCTTCCTGGAGGCCGGAATTCGCTGGCGCAAGCAGCAGGAGAAGTAACTTTGTCGACTTGCCCACGGCGAGTCGGCCGACCGTGAACTGCCGCCCCTGTGGCGGCAGTTCTCGTTTGTCCGGCTAATGCCTGGGTTTTACGTCACACTCACACACTTCAACTCCCGGCATTCGACGCGCAACCGGACATGGCGCGCGCAACGGCCTTGACGTTGCTTTGAAAAATGGGAAGGGTGAAGCGTGGCATGCGTATCTCTGGGGCGCATGTGAACCGGGGGACTTGGCACCGCCTTTACCGCCCCCGTCGATCACCGCCGGCCCCATGCGCCCGCTCATTGACTATCAGCTACTGGGGGTAGCAACCAGATGACCAAGAAGACGCGGATCCGGGTCGCGCGGATAGCCGCCGGTGTCGTGATCGCCGCCGGTGCCTCGCTGACCGCCGCCGGCGCGGCCTCCGCCCTCTCCATCGGCGTCGAGGCCGACGAGACCGGCGTGCACGCGAACGTCGACCTCGACGGCACCGATTCGCCCAGCCCGAGCGACACCGGGATCCCGACCGGCCCGGCCAGCAGCGAGCCGGCCAGCACGCCGCCGTCCAGCGAGCCGCCGACCAGCTCGGCGCCGTCCGAGTCGAGCGAGCCCTCGGACGAGCCCACCCAGCCGACCGGCGAGCCCACCGAGCCCACGGACGAGCCGACCGGCGGCAGCACCAGCACCAGCGGTAGCGGCAGCACCGGTGACGGCAACAACACCGGCACCGACGGCAACTCCGGCACCTCCGCCCAGGAGGAGGGCACCTCGGCCCTCACCGACACCGGCTCCTCGAACACCAAGGCCCAGGGCGGCCAGCTCGCCGAGACCGGTGCCGGGCAGACCGCCTTCCTGATCATCGGCGCTGCCACGATGATCGCCGGCGGTGTCGGCTTCCGTGTGCTGCCCCGCCTCATGGGCGGCAACGGCGGCGCCGCGGCCTGACGGTAGCCGCGCGCTCGCGGAGCGTGTGCGCGATGTACGGCGAAGGGCCCGGAGCCGTGGCTCCGGGCCCTTCGGCCATGCTTGTGTGAGTTTCGCTACGCGGTCTGGTGCGCCAGCAGCGCCACCGCGGCGATCAGCACCGCCAGCAGCCCGATCAGCGCCATCGGGTTCAGACCGCCGAGGAAACTCTCCTGCTGAAGACGCTCGCGGTTGGCACGGCACACGGGGCACCGGCCTTCGTTCACGGGCGCCGCACAGTTCGCGCACACCAACCGGTCGTACGTCATGTGCTCGCCCTCCTTGCACCGGCCATTACCTACACAACGCTCCGCGGAACGAGAACGTTCCCCTCCCACTGTGCCAGGTTCCCCCGGAAAGGGCGCGGCCGTCCGGGTACCTCGCCCGGGCAGTCCGAAGACTCTGTCCCGGAACAAAACCGCACAAGCCTCACCCAACCGTGACTGGCGACTGCGCTTCCTCACCCGGTTCGCGTATGGTCACGCTCATCTACCCCCGGCGACCCGTGGTGCATCCGTGATCCGATTCGACAATGTCTCCAAGGTCTACCCCAAGCAGACCCACCCCGCACTCAGGGATGTCTCCCTGGAAGTGGAGAAGGGTGAGTTCGTCTTCCTCGTGGGATCCTCCGGCTCCGGAAAGTCCACCTTCCTGCGGCTGATCCTCCGCGAGGAGCGGTGCAGCCACGGTCAGGTGCACGTCCTCGGCAAGGACCTCGCCCGTCTCTCCAACTGGAAGGTGCCGCAGATGCGCCGCCAGCTGGGGACGGTCTTCCAGGACTTCCGCCTGCTGCCCAACAAGACGGTCGCGGAGAACGTGGCCTTCGCGCAGGAGGTCATCGGCAAGTCCAAGGGCGAGATCCGCAAGTCCGTGCCCCAGGTCCTCGACCTCGTCGGGCTCGGCGGCAAGGAGGACCGCAGACCCGGCGAGCTCTCCGGTGGTGAGCAGCAGCGCGTGGCCATCGCCCGTGCCTTCGTGAACCGCCCCAAGCTGCTGATCGCGGACGAGCCGACGGGCAACCTCGACCCGCAGACCTCGGTCGGCATCATGAAGCTCCTCGACCGCATCAACCGCACCGGCACCACCGTGGTGATGGCGACCCACGACCAGAACATCGTGGACCAGATGCGCAAGCGCGTCATCGAGTTGGAGAAGGGCCGCCTCGTCCGAGACCAGGCCCGCGGCGTCTACGGCTACCAGCACTGACTCCGGCTCCGACGCAACCCACGCGCCCCGCGCTCCACGACGGAAAGGCATAACCCGACGCCATGCGCGCCTCGTTCGTAATGTCGGAGATCGGAGTCGGTCTCCGCCGCAATCTGACGATGACCTTCGCGGTCGTCGTCTCGGTCGCCCTGTCCCTGGCGCTCTTCGGTGGCTCGCTCCTGATGAGCGACCAGGTCAACACCATGAAGGGCTACTGGTACGACAAGGTCAACGTCTCGATCTTCCTGTGCAACAAGAGCGACGCCCAGTCGGACCCCAACTGCGCCAAGGGTGCGGTCACCGAGGACCAGAAGAAGCAGATCCTCGCCGACCTCGACAAGATGACCGCGGTCGTCCAGAAGGTCACCTACGAGTCGCAGGACGAGGCGTACAAGCACTACAAGGAGCAGTTCGGCGACTCGCCGCTGGCCGACTCCCTCACGCCGGACCAGATGCAGGAGTCGTACCGGATCAAGCTCAAGGACCCGGAGAAGTACCAGGTCGTGGCGACGGCCTTCAACGGCCGCGACGGCGTGCAGTCCGTCCAGGACCAGAAGGGCATCCTGGACAACCTCTTCGGCCTGCTCAACGGCATGAACTGGGCCGCCCGGATGGTCATGGCGCTGATGCTGGTCGTCGCCCTGATGCTGATCGTCAACACCGTGCGCGTCTCCGCGTTCAGCCGTAGGCGGGAGACCGGCATCATGCGCCTGGTCGGCGCCTCCGGTTTCTACATCCAGGCCCCGTTCATCGCGGAGGCCGCTGTCGCCGGCCTGATCGGCGGCACGGTCGCCTGCGGATTCCTGGTGATCGCCCGCTACTTCATCATCGACCACGGCCTGGACCTGTCCCACAAGCTGAACCTGATCAACTTCATCGGCTGGGACGCGGTGTTGACGAAGCTCCCGCTCATCCTGGCGACGAGCCTCCTGATGCCGGCGCTGGCAGCGTTTTTCGCGCTGCGCAAGTACCTCAAGGTGTGACGCATGCCAAGAGGGCCGTACGGGCAACCGCCCGTGCGGCCCTTTTCGTTGTCCTAGACTCACCGGCATGTCAGGCCCTGAGCTGTTCTGTCAGCCCCGCCGGGTTCGCCGTGGGGCGGCTCTGACGTTGGTCTTCGCAGGGCTGTTGGTGACCGGCGCGGCCACCGGGGCGTTTCCCGACCCGGGGCAGCCCGGCCGGAAGACACCGACCGGAGCCGCCCGTCCGGCCGCCGGGCGCGCGGATGTCGCCAAGGCCGCCGCCGAGGCCATGGCCGACGGCACGTCCCCCATGGAGGCGGCGGAACGGGCCGTCAGCCGCAGCGGGGACCGCTGGGCCGCGGTCTACTCCGAGGGCGAGTACCAGGAGTTCGAGGAAGCGCTCGACGGCGAGTACACCGGCGTCGGGCTGTGGGCCCGGCGGGAGCGGGACGGCCGGATCGAGGTGACCAAGGTGCAGTCCGGGTCGCCGGCGGCCGCCGCCGGGGTCCGCAAGGGCGACCGGCTGCGCAGTGTGGACGGGGCGGACGTCGACGGGCGGCCCGTCACCGACGTCGTCTCATTACTGCGCGGTGACGCCACCGACGCCCGTGTCGGTACGACCGTCACCCTCGGCCTCCAGCGCGGCACGCGCGCGTGGAGCGAGACAGTGCGCAGGGCGCTGCTGTCCACCGACTCGGTGACCGTGCGCAAGCTGGCCGCCGGTATCACCGTCATCAGGATCTCCGCCTTCACCAAGGGCTCCGGGGACCTGGTACGCAACGCCGTACGCCAGGCCCCAGCCGACGCCGGGATCGTCCTGGATCTGCGCGGCAACTCCGGCGGCCTGGTCACCGAGGCCGTCACCGCCGCCTCCGCCTTCCTGGACGGCGGTCTGGTCGCCACCTACGACGTGCACGGCGTCCAGCGCTCCCTGCACGCCGAGCCCGGCGGCGACACCGCAAGACCGCTGGTCGCGCTCGTCGACGGCGGCACCATGAGCGCGGCCGAGATGCTCACCGGCGCCCTCCAGGACCGCGGCCGCGCGGTCGTCCTCGGCTCCCGCACCTTCGGCAAGGGCTCCATCCAGATGCCCACCCGCCTCCCCGACGGCTCGGTTGCCGAGCTCACCGTCGGCCACTACCGCACCCCCTCGGGCCATATCGTCGACGGCCGGGGCATCACCCCCGACCTGGAGGTGTCCTCCGCGGCGCTGGAGCGGGCGGAGACGGTCCTCAGCGGCCTGGGCGATCCGTCGTGACCCCCGCATAACCGCTTCCCTCGCACCCCCTCCGTAGTGCGAAAATGGACGGCACTATGGCCAAGGGAATGTACGTACCGAAAGAGTCCCAGCAGAAGCAGCAGGGGACGGCCGCCAAAGCCAGGGACGGCGAGAAGGGCGGCAAGCGCAAGATCGTCGCGCAGAACAAGAAGGCGCGGCACGACTACGCGATCATCGACACCTACGAGGCTGGGCTCGTGCTGTCCGGCACCGAGGTGAAGTCGCTGCGCGAGGGACGGAGCTCGCTGACCGACGGCTTCGTCCAGATCGACCGGGGTGAGGCGTGGCTGCACAACGCCCACATCCCCGAGTACCACCAGGGCAGCTGGACCAATCACTCCGCGCGCCGCAAGCGCAAGCTGCTGCTGCACCGGGAGGAGATCGACAAGCTGGAGGCCAAGGTCCAGGAGACCGGACACACGATCGTGCCTCTCGCGCTGTACTTCAAGGACGGCCGCGCCAAGGCCGAGATCGCCCTCGCCCGAGGCAAGAAGGAGTACGACAAGCGACAGACCCTGCGGGAGCAGCAGGACCGGCGGGAGTCGGACCGCGCTGTCGCGGCGGCGAAGCGCAGGCAGCGGGGCGCGTAGGGCGGGACACCGCCGGAATACGGTGGCAGCGTCGCTCGTTGTTAACGTACGATGGCACTGCACCCCACAGCGGGTGCGCACCCTCCCCGGAGGGGTTTGAAAACACAACATGGGGATGATCGGTTTCGACAGCGGCTGTCGAAGCAGGTGAAGCGTGTCGAGGAAGCGGCAATGATCTCGTTAACCATATGTCGCAACCAATAATCGCCAATTCCAAGAGCGATTCCCGCGCCTTCGCCCTCGCTGCCTAAATAAGCAGTGAGTGAAGGCCCTAACGGGTGTCAGACCGGGGATGTTCCCGACCCGGATCCTGGCATAATCTAGGGGACTAAACCATTCGGCCCGGTCGCGGGGTCGGATGGGAAACCAAACAGTGACTGGGCCCGTCGGCGACTTGTTCGCGTGATTGCCGGGGCCGAGAAAATCACAGCGAACTGCACACGGAGAAGCCCTGATTCTGCACCGTTGGACGCGGGTTCGATTCCCGCCATCTCCACGATCAGAGGAGCCCAGCTCCTCCATCCCATGTGGGCAAAGGCCCCGGCGCTCAGCAGAGCACCGGGGCCTTTGTCATGCCCGAAGGGCCCATTCACTCGTCCGGGCGGCTCTCACGGATTCCGTCCCAGCAGCCCCGTCGGCTTCATTAGCGTTTGCCCCGTGACGCGCTCTATGGGCGCGTCCTCCCTTCACTCCGGGTCCCGTCCCCTCGGGACCCGGCCCGACGAGAGCGGCCCCGGGGCTCTGACAGGCCGCCTCACGTCGAAGGGAGGACGCCTCCACATGGGCTCGCACGAGGAGCGGAAACCGACTCTCGTCATGCGGCTGATCCGGCTTCTGCCGGAACGAGCGGCGAGGCACGCGAGGAGGTGGCTGCTCTGGTGGCTCACCAGGTAGCCGGATATCCCCACAGGGCCTGGGGACATCCGACGGGCTCCTAGTGAGCCGGGGCCCCGCTTGGAGTTGACGCTCCGAGTGGGGCCCACCTTCTCTGGCGGCTCAGCAGCTGGCCGGATGTCCCCATCAGAGCTGGGGACATCCGACAGGCTCCTGATGAGCCTGGGCCACCGTCCGGATTTCTCGGTCCGGGCGGGGACCCTCCTCGTCTCCAAGTACAGCACAGCGGCCCCCCGCACGGCATCAGGACCGGTGACCGTCACGCTAATCGGGGAGCCGTGCTCTCACGTTCGGTCAGTCTCGGCGCCAGCAGCGTCGCCTCCAGTACCTCCCCGTCCCCGCTCAGCTTCCGCATCAGCAACTCCGCCGCCCGCTCCCCGAGTTCCGCGGCCGGCAGCGCCACCGAGGTGACCGGGACGCGCAGCCCCGCCGCCAGTTCGTCCGGGCAGATCGCGGTGACCGAGAGGTCGGTCGGGACGCGCAGGCCGAGTTGCTCGAAGGCGTCGATCAGCGGCTCCAGGGCCGCCTCGTTGTGGACGACGACCCCCGTCAACGCCGGTTGCTCGCGGAGCAGTTGCTCGGCGACCCGGCGCGCCCCCGCCGGGGTCGCCGCGCACGGGTGGACGGAGGACGCCATCCCGTTGCGGTCGGCGGCGGCCGTGAAGCCCTGGACCACCCGCTGGGCGAACGCGGTCTCCCGGACGTACACCTCCGGCGGCGACCCGACCAGCGCGACCACCCGGTGCCCGAGCCCCGCCAGCCGCTCCACGCACAGCTCCCCGGCCGCCCGGAAGTCCAGATCGACGCAGGTCAGGCCCTCGGCGGCGGCCGGGAAGCCGATCAGCACCGACGGCCGCTCCAGCGCGCGCAGCAGCGGCAGCCGAGGGTCGTGGAGCTGCACGTCCATCACGATCAGGGCGTCCACCAGCGCCGTGTCGGCGACCCGGTGCAGCCCCTCCTCGCCCTCCTCCTGGGTCAGGAGCAGCACGTCATGGTCGTAGCGGCGGGCCGTCGTCACCACCGACACCGCGAACTGCATCACCACCGGGATGTGGATGCCGGTGCGCAGCGGGATCACCAGGGCGAGGACGTTGGAGCGGCTGCTGGCCAGGGCGCGGGCGCCGGCGTGCGGACGGTAGCCCAGTTCGCGGATGGACGCCTGGATACGGCGCCGGGTCTCGTCCGAGATGGGGCGCTTGCCGCTGAGCGCGTAGGACACCGTGCTGGGGGAGACCCCGGCATGCCGGGCCACATCCGTGATCTTCACCATCAGCCCAGCTCCAGGGAGAGGAACCCGGTCCCGGCGTCCGCTCGCGTGATCCGCTCGCCGGCCGCCAGGTTCCAGGGCGCCGCCGGATCACTGCACGAGGCCCGCAGGGTGTCCCCTTCGCGTACGACGGTGAAGGTGACGTCTCCGACCGGGACCGTGACCTGCGCGCCGCGCTCCAGACCGTACGCCCGCAGGGTCACCCCGTCGGCATGGTCGTAGTCGGGCCGGTCGGCCACCGCGCCGACCGGGATCACCGTGCCGGGCCGCACCAGCAGCGGCAGGCTCAGGAAGTCGTGACGCTCGCGGACCCAGCGGGGCCCGGTGACCGTCTCCCCGGTCAGGAAGTGGGTCCAGGTGCCCTCGGGGCAGTAGTACGTCACCTGCCCCTTGTCGTCGAACACCGGCGCCACCAGCAGATCCGCCCCCACCATGTACTGCCGCTCCAGATGCGCGCACCCCGGATCGTCCGGGAACTCCAGCACCATCGCCCGCATCATCGGCAGCCCCTCCGCGGAGGCGGTGCGCGCGGCCTCGTACAGGTACGGCATCAGGCTCAGCTTCAGCCGGGTGAAGTGCCGCAGCACGTCCACCGACTCCTCGTCGAACAGCCACGGCACCCGGTACGACGACGAACCGTGCAGCCGGCTGTGCGAGGACAGCAGCCCGAAGGCCAGCCACCGCTTGAACAGCGCCGGGGACGGCGTGCCCTCGAAGCCGCCGATGTCATGGCTCCAGTACCCGAACCCGGACAGGCCGAGCGACAGCCCACCGCGCAGCGACTCGGCCATCGACTCGTACGTGGCCTCGCAGTCACCGCCCCAGTGCACGGGGAACTTCTGGCTCCCGGCCGTCGCGGACCGGGCGAAGACGACCGCCTCGCCCTCGCCCCGGTGCTTGCGGAGCACCTCGAAGACGGTCCGGTTGTACAGGTAGGTGTAGTAGTTGTGCATCCGCTCCGGGTCGGAGCCGTCGAACCAGGCCACATCCACCGGCACCCGTTCCCCGAAGTCGGTCTTGAAGCAGTCGACCCCCTGGGCGAGCAGCGCCGCCAGCTTGGCCGCGTACCAGTCACGAGCCGCCGGGGACGTGAAGTCCACCAGCGCCATCCCCGGCTGCCACAGGTCCCACTGCCACACGCTCCCGTCCGGTCGCCGCAGCAGGTGTCCCAGCTCCTTCCCCTCGGCGAACAGCGGCGACCGCTGCGCGATGTACGGGTTGATCCACACGCACACCCGCAGCCCGCGCTCGTGCAGCCGCCCCAGCATGCCCTCGGGATCCGGGAACACCCGCGGATCCCACCGGAAGTCGCACCAGTTGAACTCCCGCATCCAGAAACAGTCGAAGTGGAAGACGGAGAGCGGGAGTTCGCGCTCCCTCATGCCGTCGATGAAGGACGTCACCGTCTTCTCGTCGTACGAGGTCGTGAAGGAGGTGGAGAGCCACAGTCCGAAGGACCAGGCGGGCGGCAGGGCCGGGCGGCCGGTCAGGGCCGTGTACTTGCGCAGGATGTCCTTCGGGGTGGGGCCGTGGATGACGTAGTACGTCAACTGCTGCGACTCCACGCTGAACTGGACCCGCGACACCGCCTCCGAGCCGACCTCGAACGACACCTTCCCCGGGTGGTCGACGAAGACGCCGTACCCGGCATCGGTGAGGTAGAACGGCACGTTCTTGTAGGCCTGTTCGGTGGCCGTGCCGCCGTCGGCGTTCCAGATGTCGACGACCTGGCCGTTCCTGACGAGCGGGCCGAAGCGTTCGCCGAGGCCGTAGACCGAGGTCCCGACGCCGAGGCCCAGTTGCTCCCGCAGATAGTGGGCGCCGGTCGCGGTGTCCCGCATGATGCCCATGCCCTTGGGGCCGCTGGAGGTCAGGACGCGGCCACCGGAGAGGAAGTCCAGCCGCCAGGGCGCGGTCCGGCTCAGCCGCAGCGTCAGCGAGCCGGAGACCAGGGTGGCGTACTCGTCGTCGTACGCCACCTGGGACACGAAGTCGGCCTTGCCGAGCTCGAAGTGCGGGCCGCGCGGCTGCTCGCCCTCGAAGTGGGTGAAGGTGACGCCGATGACGTCGGGCATCGGGGTGTGCGCGCTGATCGTCAGGACCGGTCCCTTCAGCAGGTCGCCGCGGTGGCGGATGGGCTGGGTCGGTGCGTGGATCTCCAGCGCGCCCTCCGCCGCGTCGACGTCGAGGACCTCGACCGGATGGGCCGCGGTGACGCCCTCGCGCAGCAGCCAGTAGCCGTCGGTGAACTTCACTCACGTACCCCCTACTTGACGGCGCCCACGGCGATGCCCCGGGTGAGCGTGCGCTGGAAGACGAGGAAGAAGACGATGGCCGGGAGCACGCCGAGCAGGGCGGCCGCATTGGTCATCGTGGCGTCCATCAGACGCTGGCCCTGGAGGACGCCGAGGGCGACGGAGACCGTCTGGTTGTCGTTGGAGATCAGCATGACCAGCGGGAGCAGGAACTCGTTCCAGGTCCAGATGAAGAAGAAGACCAGGAGCACGCCCAGGGTCGGACGGCTGACCGGGACGACGATCCGGACCAGGATCTGCCACTTGTTCGCGCCGTCGATCCGGGCCGCCTCGATGATCTCGCGCGGGAACTGCCCGAGGACGGCGGAGAGCAGATACGTCCCGAACGCCGACTGGATCACCGTGAACACGATGATCACGCTGAGCCGGGTGTCGTAGAGGCCCGCCTGCTTGCTCAGGTAGTACAGCGGGTAGACCAGCGCCTCCTGCGGCAGCATGTTGGCGAGGACGAAGAAGGCCAGCACCCAGGTGCGGCCCCTGATCCGGCCGATGCCGATCGCGTAGGCGTTGAGGACGGAGAGGACGGTGGCGAGCAGCGCCACCGAGCCGCTGATGAGGGTGGAGTTGACGAGCTTCCGGGTGAAGTCGACGCGTTGCCAGAAGTCCTTGAGGCCGTCGAGGTAGACGCCGTGGGGCAGGCTCAGCGGGCCGTTCTGCGAGTACTCCGCCGGGGATTTCACCGCGTTGACCGCCACGATCAGGAACGGGACGACCATGAAGAGGGCGGCGAGGCAGAGGGCGAGGAGAACCGGGTAGCGGCGCAGGGCGGTCGGACGGGTCATACGGCCTCCGCGCGGTTCTGCAGTTTCAGGCCGAGCACGGCCAGGGCCAGGATGATGACCGTGAGGACCGTGGAGATCGCCGAGCCGTAGCCGACCTGGGTCTTCTCGAAGAACGTGGTGAAGGAGAAGTAGGAGGGGACGTCGGTGGCGCCGCCGGGGCCGCCCTTCGTCAGGACGTACACCGCGCCGAAGACCTTCAGCGCGGCGATCGTGCACCAGGTCAGGACGACGTACACCTCCGGACGGATCTGCGGCAGCGTGATGTGCCGGAAGCGGCGCCACCAGCCGGCGCCGTCCAGCTCGGCCGCCTCGTACAGCTGGGGGTCCACGCGGCCGAGCCCGGCCATGAAGACGACCAGCGGGAAGCCGAGCTGGACCCAGACCAGTACGCCCATGACGGTGTAGAGCGCGAGGTCCGGGTCGCCGAGCCAGTCCTGCTGCCACGAGCCGAGTCCGACGGCCTTGAGCAGGGCGTTGAGGGAGCCGTTGTCCGGGGCCAGGATCCAGCTCCAGACGATGCCGGCCACCGCGACCGGTAGCACCTGGGGGAGGTAGAAGCAGGCGCGCAGGACCGCGGCGATCCGGGTGCCGAAGTGCTTGCCGATGTAGTCGAACAGGGCGGCGGCCAGGACCAGTCCGAGCGCCGTCGGGAGCACCGCCATCGCGACGACCATGAAGAGGCTGTGCCGGAACGACGCCCAGAACTCCGTATCGTGCAGCAGCTCACGGTAGTTGGCGAGCCCGGACCACTTCGGGCTGCCCACGCCCTGCCAGTCGGTGAGGCTCACGCCCGTGTTCATCAGGAACGGGACGATGACGACGGCGAGGAAGGCGAGGACGCCGGGGAGGAGGAAGAGGGCGTACGAGTCGCGGCGCACCCTCACTTGGTGCCCTTGTCGTACGCCGACTGGAGGTTGCTCAGATAGGCGTCCGGTTTCTCGCTACCGGTGATCAGCTTCTGGGTCTCGGAGACGAGGGTGTCGTAGAAGCCGGCGACCGGCCAGTCCGGGTAGAAGGCGAGTCCGTCGCGCTTGCTGACGGTGTTGAAATTGGCGATGAGTTCCTTGGACTTGGGGTCGGTGATCGCGCTCGCGTCGGCGGCGACCGGAACTCCGCCCTTGTTGCCGAGCAGGTTCTGGATCTTCTTCGACATGGTGATGTCGATGAAGTCGTAGGCGAGGTCCTTGTTCCCGGAGTTCTTCGGTACGACCCAGAGGTTGCCGCCGGAGCCGAGGGTGAGGTCGGAGCCGGGGAACAGGAAGCTGCCCCAGTCGAACTTCGCCTCCGACTGGAAGCGGCCGTACCACCAGCTGCCGGAGAACAGGATCGGCGCCTTGCCCTGGATGAAGGAGACCCCGGCCTGCTCGGCGGTCGTACCGGAGGACGTCTTCGCGAGGTAGCCCTTCTTCACCCAGTCCGCGAAGGTGTCGGCCGCATACGACCAGGCGGTGTCATGGAAGTCGACCTTGCCCTTGTACAGCTCGTACTTGTCGACCCACGAGCGGTCGGCCTTCGACAGCGCCAGCTGGTACAGGTACTGCTGGGCCATGTACTCGGAGCCCGCGTCGGCCAGCGGGGTGACCTTGTTCTGGACGAACTTGTCCATGGCCGCCGTGAGTTCGTCGAACGTCTTCGGTTCGGCGATCCCGTACTTCTCGAACAGGTCCTTGTTGTAGTAGACCATCGTGTACTCGGCGTAGTTGGGCACTCCGTACCACTTGCCGGAGCCCATCACGCCGTCCGCGTCGTACCGGCTGGTGGTGCGCACCCCCGCGCTGAGCTTCTTGTCCCAGCCGCGCTTGGCCGCCTCGGCGGTCAGATCGGTGAGCAGGCCCTGCTTGGAGAGCAGTCCCGCCGTCGCGTTGCCCTTGTTGTACTCCATGATGTCGGGGGCGTCGGAGGAGTTGAGGACCATCTGCGCGGTCTTCTGGATCTGCTCGAAGCTCTTCTCCTCGTACTTCACCTTCACGCCCGGGTGGCTCGCCTCGAACTCCTTGATCGCCTCGTTCCAGGCCACGCCCATCGCGCTGTTCGGCCCCTCGTAGTGCCACAGCCGCAGTGTCTTCGCGTCGGACGTGCTGCCGCCCGAGCCGCCGCAGGAGGTGAGGAGCAGTGATCCGGCGAGGATCACCGCCGCGGCCGTCAGTCCCCGTATCCGCCCTGTTCGCCCTGTTCGCCTTCGTGCCGTCGACATCCAGTGCCTCCAAGGGAGTTGTGGATGGTGCTCGTCCCGCGTCGAATGGGTTCGACACCGGACGTCGAAGCGCTTCGACGATGGAAGGTAGGTGCGAGCTGTGAGGGCGTCAATGGGTGCGGCGGGAATTGAGGGAAGCGTTTCGACTGACAGTGTTGACCAGAAGGGCACCGGCAGCGTGGATCAGAAGGGCCGCGACGGCCGCGGCGACCGGGGTGGTGAAGGCGGCCGTCGGCGACAGGTGCTCCGCGGCCCAGCCGCCGAGCGCGGAGCCGCAGGCGATACCGGTCAGCAGGGCGGTGACGACGAGGCTCATCCCCTCGTTGAGGCGGCCCGCCGGGGTACGGTCCTGGACCAGGGTCATCGCGGTCACCATGGTCGGAGCGGTCGCCATACCGGCCGCGAGCAGGGCCGGGGCGAGTGCCCAGAGCGAGTCGAGGGTGCGGGCCGCGAGGAGGGGCAGGGACATCAGCACCGCCATCGCCGACAGGCACACAGGCAGCCGCCGTTCGGCCGGACCCGTCGGCCTGAGCGCCCCGTACGCCAGGCCCGCCACGCAGGAGCCGGCCGCCTGGAGAGCCAGCACGGCACCGGCCGCCGAGCGGTGCCCCTGGGCGTCCGCGTAGGCGATCGTCACCACCTCCATCGAACCGAACACCGCGCCGGTCGCGATGAAGCAGGCGAGGAGGGAGGAGATGCGCAGGGGCGTTCTCGTGGTGCCCCTGCTGTGGGTCGGTGGCTCGGTCGCCCGCTGGGCGGCGAACAGCAGCACACCGCACAGCAGCAGCACGGCACCGACGAGAGTGCCGGCCTCCGGGAAGAAGGTGCCGGTCAGGAAGGACGCGAGCACCGGGCCGAGCATGAAGGCGAGTTCGTCGGCGGCCTGTTCGAAGGAGTTCGCGGTGTGCAGGGCACCGGGGTCGTCGCGCAGCAGATGGGCCCAGCGGGCGCGGGACATGCCGCCGATGTTGGGGGTGGTCGCGGTGGCCGCGTAGGCGGCGAACAGGGTCCAGTCCGGGGCGCCGTAGCGGACGCAGAGCAGCAGGGCGAGGCTGCCGAGGACGGCGGTGACCGTGGCGGGTACGGCCACCCGGGCCTGCCCGTACCGGTCGACGAGCCGCGCGATCCACGGCCCGGCCAGCCCGGTGGCGGCGAGACCGGTCGCGGTGACGGCGCCGGCGAGGGCGTACGAGCCGCGCGCCCCGGCGATCATCACGACCGCGCTGACGCTGAACATGCCCATGGGGAGGCGGGCCAGCAGGTTCCCGGCGGTGAAGGCACGGGTGCCGGGGAGGGCGAAGAGACGGCGGTACGGGCCGGGCGGGCGGCGGTGGGGACTGGAGTGGTGGTGGTCGGGGCTGGAGTGGTGGTGGTCGGGACCGGAGGGGCGGTGGTCGGGGCTGGAGTGGTGGTGGTCGGGGCTGGCGCGGCGGCGGAAGCGAGGGCTGAAGTCGACGGTGACGAGGGAGTCCGCCGTGACGGTGTGGAGGAGTTTCGGAGAGGTCGGTTCGGTCGGTTGTGGCATGGACACCACCGTCGCCCGGGATGGATCAAGGGGTCCAACACCTGCTCGGCACCGATTCACTCACCCGTGTTGTAAGTTCGCGTGATGTCAGCGCCCACTCACCTCGACCCTCGCCTGCTGCGTGTCTTCGTGACCGTCGCCGAGGAGCTGCACTTCACCCGCGCCGCCGCCCGGCTGTACGTCGCCCAGCAGGCGCTGAGCCGTGATGTACGGCGGCTGGAGCGGGAGTTGGGGGCCGAGCTGTTCGTCCGGACCACCCGGCAGGTCACCCTGACCGCCGACGGCGCCCGGCTGCTGCCGTACGCCCGCCGGGTGCTGGCCGCCCAGGACGCGCTGCTCGCCGCGTTCGGGCAGGCCCGGCCGCTGCTGGTGGACCTCAACTCCCCGGGACTGTCGACCGGCCGCCGGGTGTTGCACCGCGCCCGCGAACTCGCCCCCGACTGCGAACTGATGGCCCGCTACGAGAGCGGCCTCACGGGAGCCGCGGCCGAACTCCTCGCCGGCCGTCTCGACGTGTCCTTCGGGCGCTTCGCGGGACTCGACCCGGCGCTGCGCTCCGGACTCGAACAACAGCCCGTACGGTTCGAACCCATGGCCGTAATTCTCCCCTCCGATCATCGGCTGGCGGCCCTGGAGGCCGTGCCGCTGACCGCGCTGGCGGGCGAGGCGGTGTACGCCGGTGCCGGCAACGAACGCACCCTGGAATGGACCGACCTGGCCTTTCATCTCTTCGAAGGGCGGGGCATCGCGGTCGCACCGCCCCTGCCGCTGGCCGTGGGGGAGGAGGAGTTCGAGCGCATCATGGCCAAGACCCGGAATCCGATCCTCGCGGTAGTGGGATTTCCGGCCATACCTGGGACGGTCGCACGGCCCCTGGTCGATCCGGTCCCCCTGTCACCCGTGTCCCTCGTGTGGCGAAAGGGGCTGGTCCATCCGGGAGTCGAAGCGCTGCGGCGGGCGGCCGCCGAGATCGGACGGGCGGAAGGGTGGCTTCAGAGGCCGGTCGACGGATGGATTCCAGCCAGTGATCAAGAGGTGATGGACGACCACAAATGACACATCGAGAACATGGCACCCCCTCGTGCGCTAGCTTCATGGCCCCGAGCGCGGAGAGCCGGAAGGGGGCGCTCGGAACCGGGTGGGGGCCAGGTTCCGACGGCGTGTGCTCGGGTTCGTCAGTGCGCCCGGAACGGTCCCGTGAGGGGATGTACGCGCGTGAAAAATTGGCGAGAAGAGACCCAACCGGAATTGCCCCAGGTCGCGCTGGACGGCCAGGACATTCCGGTGACCGGGGGAGACGAGCCGGGGGCCGACGCGGGTTCTGAGAACCGGCCGACGGCCGGCTCCCACTCCGCGCAGACGGAGTCATTGCACAGGCCGACCGACGGCTTCACACGAGCCGGGGGGCCGGGGAGAGTGGTCGAAGGGGGCGCGGAGGCCGGGGAGTTGCGGTGGCCTGTCGTCGGTGAGGCCGCGGAGGCCGAACTGCAGGGGTGGCCGGCCGGCGGGCGGCTTGCGGAGGCGGCCGAGGGGTCTGCGGCGGCTGAGGTGGTACGGGGTCCGGTCGATGGGGCTGCGGAGCCCGAGGAGTTACGGGGGCCGGTCGGTGGGCCCGTGCGGGGCGAGAAGCTGGGGTGGCCGGTCGTGGGTGGGGTCGGCGGGGCCAGTGGGCTGGCACGAGCCGGGGTGCTGGGGTGGCCGGCCGACGGGCGGACGAAGAGCGAGGGTCTGCGGCGGCCGGGCGACGGCCTCGCCGGGACCGGGTTGGCACCGCGCGGCGGCGGATCACTGCGAGATCCGTGGGGCGGCGGAGAGGCTTCGGTCCCTGTCCATGACGGCGGGTCTCCGGCTCCTGTCCGTGGCGGCGGGGCCGACACCTCCGTCCGTGCCGGCGAGGTCTCGCCCCCTGTTCATCTCCTTCATCACGAGGTGGTCGGCCAGGACGGCACCGGCGTTGGTGTCGGCGTCGATGTCGATGTCGATGTCGTACGGATGCGGCCCGGTGCCGGGTATGCCTCCGCCGCGCCCTCCGTCGCCGACGGGCCGGGGCGCCGCGGTCGCCGGTTCCGCAGGTTCGGGGCGGCCATCGGCTTCGCCTGCGCGGTCTACGCCGTCGTCATCGCCGTAACCCTGCTGTCCGGGAGGTCCGACGCGCCCTGGCTGCCGATGCCCGGGCGGCATGACGGCAGGCCGGCCGGTCGGGTCGACGACTCGCCGCGACCCGCGAAGTCCCCCCGGTCCCCGGGCAACGGCAACTCGGTGGCCGGCCCGGCCGCCCGCGCCGGTACGACCCCGTCGGCCGACGCCTCCTCCCGGGCGCCCCGGGCGGGAAAGAAGGGCGCCGCCGGGCCGAGCGCATCGGCGTCCGCGAAGCCGACGTCGTCCTCAGGGGCTTCGGGCTCCTCGCCGAACCCCGGGTCGTCGTCGGCGAACGCCTCGCCGACCTCGGTGTCACCCACCCCGGACACCCCGGCCTCACCCGCGTCGTCGGCCCCGGTTTCGCCCAGCGCCTCGGCCACCCCGACCGGGGGACCGGGCGCGTAGGGCGCGGCCCGGGTGTCGTTGCTCGCGCTGCCCTGCGCCGCCGCCCGCCCATGTGCCTGACGCGAAAGCCCTGACGGCGACAGATACCACAGCGTGGAGTGGCCCGGCTTGGACGATCACTGTTTGTCATCTGTCCGGTGGATGTGCCACATAGGACACGCCACTCGCACCGGGCTGTACCTGCACCTGGCTGACGAACTCGTTGTACTCGTCATCGCCTATCCTTTGGCCGGATGAGGGCGGGGAGCGTCGCATCGACGCCGGTCGGCTCAGTCGCCTCGTCCTCGGATGGCCCGCCAAGCGTCACCGACCGCGTCCTGGGAGCGCTGCCACCAGTACTCCAGCTTGTCGCGTACGGTCACGTACACCCACTGGCGTTTGAACCACGGCGGCAGATCCTGGAACGGCACGAAGGTCAACGTGTCCCTGATGGGGTTCTCGGCGACACCGCCGAGGCCTTCGGCCCGCAAGGCTGCGAACAGCTCCGGGGTCAGACCGCCGTTCAGTCGCGCCGCGTGCCCCGTCGCGATGAAGGCGTTCGTACGCTGGAGGCCGTCCGGCAACCGCATCGCCTTGACGATCCGAGGCGATACCGCCTCCAACGGACAGTGGAACGCGAGCCCGATCACCGCCGTACCGAGATGCGGTTCGCCGCGGTCGAACGCGGCGTCCCACTCCCCGGGATCGTCGAAGGCCAGCAGACCCTGGCCGTTCCGCCAGTCCCACTCGGACGCCATACTTGATCTTCCCCCTCCGCCCGTCACTTGTCGCACTTGGGCGGGAGCACCCGCTGCTTCTTCTTGTTGTCGATCATCCCGGCCCGCACAAGCCTGGTCAGATCGTTCTCCTTGACGCTCTTCGACGGGTACGAACCCTGCACGTGACCGTGGTAGATCTCCTTGATGATATTGCCGTCCTTGTCGGTGACGTAGTCGTGCCGGTCCAGGACCACGATCTCGTTGTTGGCGTGATCCACGCCGAGCCGCCGGAAGTCGGCCGGGTTGTTCGGGTCGCCCAGGTGGATGGACCGGTCCAGCGCGGCCTGACCGTTACTCGGGGCGCGGCTGACCTCGCCCTTGGCCGACGAGCTGCTGCCTGAACCGTGCTTGCTGTACGTCGAGTCGTCATACACGCGGACGGGCTCGGTACTCTCTCCCTCCAGACCCAGCGGGTCGCTCCAGCGCAGCGGGTTGTCCACGTACGCGTGGTGGTTCGGAGCAGGGACCAGTCCCAGCGGGTCGGGTGAGAGGAACTGCGCGGTGTCCGGGTCGTAGTACCGGGCCAGGTTGTAGTGCAGGCCTGTCTCGGAGTCACGGTACTGGCCGGGGAAGGCCAGTGGGCACAGGCCGCCGTCATCGGCCAGGGGCCGTCCCCACAGGCTGGTGGCGGCCCGCCAGACGATCGTGCCGTCCTCGCCCACGAGTTCGCTGGGCGTCCCCACCGAGTCGGTGACGATCGCGTAGAACTGCCTGCTGATCTCGTCCGGATCGACGGCATTGCGTCGCCCTCGCGTCTGCGCCGCCGCCCGGTGGGTACCCGGGTCCCAGTCCCACGTGTCGGTCTCCGCAACACCGTCCCGAAGCGTCTGCTGCTCCGCGAGGTTGGCTCCGTCCCAGGTGAAGAGGGTCTCGTCGGCTACCGAACCGTCCTCGTGTACCCGCCACTTGGCGGTACGTCGGCCGAGGACGTCGTAGCGGTACCGCCACACGCCCCTGTCGGGTGTCGCGGCCTCGGTGAGCCGGTCGTCGGCGTCCCAGGCGTAGGTCCAGATCCGCCGCAGCCCGGACAGCGTGCGCCGGATCATGCGGACCACGCGGCCCTGGTCGTCGTGCTCGTATGTGGTGCGGCCCGCCGACGTGACCTTCGTGCCGGAGCGACCCACCGGGCCTTGCGCGTCCTGTCCCCCGGCTCCGGGATGGTTCGCGGTGGTCAGGTTGCCGAGTTCGTCGTAGGCGTAGGTCTCGGTCCAGTTCGCGGCCGACACCCGGGTGATGCGGCCGACCCGGTCCAGGGCGAACTTCCGGGTGCCGGCCAGCCTGTCGTCGACCGAGGTGAGGTGTCCGTCGCCCCGGTAGGCATAAGAGCGGGCCTGCAGCACGGTGGCGACACCGGGGTCGGCCGCACCGGTCCCCGAGTGGATGATCTGCTCCACCAGACGGTGTCCGGCGTCCCAGGACTGGGTCAGCGTGGCGGCGTCAGCCAGCCCGCGGGCGGTCTCCCGGCCGGCCGCGTCATGGGTGAAGGTGAGCTCGCCTGCCGCGGTGACGAGCGAGACGGGCAGGCCCACGGAGTCGTACGACCACTGCGAGGTGGCGCCGGACGGAGTGGTCCGCAGTACCCTGCGGCCGAGAGGGTCGTATGCGCTGGTGACTGTGCGGGCGTCGACGCTTTCGGTGAGCACCCTGCCCACCGCGTCGTAGCCGAAAGCCACCACGCTGTCCGGGCCCGCGGCCTCGACCAGCCGGCCGGCCAGGTCGTAGCGCAGGGAGACGACGGCGCCGCCGCCCGTGCGGGCCTCCACCACGCGGCCGGCGGAGTCACGGGTCATCCGGACCGTCTGCCCGACGCCGTTCTTCCGCTCGGTCTGTCGACCGGTGGGATCGTGAACGTAGGCGAGCGTCCGGCCGTCGAAGTCCGTCTCGCCGACGAGCCGGCCCGCCGCGTCGTAGTGGTAGCTCCAGATGTCGCCGAGCGGATTGGTCACGCCGACCAGCCGTAGTTCGGCGTCGTGGGTGAAGCGGTAGAGGGTGCCGTCCGGATCGGTCCTGGTACTGGGGAGGTCGAACGCGCCGTACTCGAAGATGGTGGTGGCACCGCCGCGGTCACGGTGCTCGGTGAGGTTGCCCTGCGGGTCGTACGTCCACGTCTCCCGACCGCCGTCGGCGTGCTCCCGCCACAGCAGCCGGCCCTCCGGGCTCCATCCTTGGTGGAGGATCCCGCCGACGGCGTCGACGATCCGGACGACGCGGCCGAACGCGTTACGGTGCACGGTGACAGTGCTGCCGCGCGGGTCCACGACCCGGACCGGCAGCCCCGCCTCGTCGGTGTCGAAGCGGAAGGCGTTGCCGAGCGCGTCGGTCCGTGTCGTCCGGTGTCCGCGTCCGTCGTAGGTGTAGCGGCTCACCGCACCGAGCGGATCGGTGCTGGTGAGCAAGTTGCCCCGGTCGTCGTACGTGCACTCCCAGCGCGCTCCGTCGGCCTCCGTGATGGCGACCGGCAGACCTTCGTCGTTGTACGTCACCTTGATGACGGAGCCGTCCGGCTGGTCCATCCGGGTCGGCTGGCCGTGCGCGCCCACAGTGAGACCAGTGGTGCGGCCCAGCTGGTCGGTGCGGGCGAGCAGCCGTCCGAATCGGTCCCACTCGGAGAGCTCGGTGTGCCCGAGCGGGTCGGTCACGGCGACCAGTTGGTAGAGCTCGTTGTAGCGATACGTCGTGGTCTGGCCGAGCGCGTCCGTGTAGCGCGTCTCACGCGCTACGTCGTCGTACTCCACGGCGCAGGACAGGCTGCCGTCGGCACCCTCGCCCCGGACACAGCGGTCCAACCCGTCGTAGCGGAAGCAGTAGCGGTAGCCGTTGCGGTCGGTCCACGACGTGATGCGCCCGCGGGCGTCGTAGACGAGGCTCATGGGCAGCTCGCCCGAGTCGTGGATCCCGGTCAGGTCGCCGACGGAGTTGTAGCCGAAGCGCCGCAGGACTGTACCCCCAGGACCGTCCTCGGGATTGCGAAGGCGCAGACCGGTGACGCGTCCGCCGTCGGTGGTGTCGACGGACACGTACCGGCCGCCCGAGTCGCGTACGGCCACGGGTGTGCCTTCGGGATCGCGGTCGAAGTCGATCCGGTATCCGTTGCGGTCCGTCATCGCTGTGAGCAGAAGGGTGAACGGCTCGTCGATCGGTCCGGGCCGCTGCGGTGGGGCGAAATGGCGAGTGATGTCGGTGAGGGGGTCGGTGATCCGTACCGGGGTACTGGGACTGCCGTCCCAGTCCAGCGGCCACCGCGGCCCCTCTTCTGGCAGTACCGACGCCCCGGGTTCCGGCACGGGATAAACGAGGATCATGCCGTCCTCGGTGGCGAAGACGGCGCCTCGGTCGTCCAGTTCCAGGCGCTCGTCGAGCGTGCAGGCCCACGACGAGCCGAAGGAACGGCCCGCACGGTACGTGGACAGGTGGGTGCGCCGTAGGAGAAGCGGAAGCAGCCCGGGTAGCTCGACGTCGGTCTCGGCCATGTACATCTCGCCGGAGACCATGTCGATGGGGTCGCCGTTCAGGCACCGCCCCTTGCCCGGCTTGCTCTTGGCGAGCACATCGTCGGCCTCCTTGCGAAGCCCCTTCTTGCCAAGGCTCTCCGCCATGGCCTTGAGGCCGCCCTTGAAGACCTTCATCTCCTTCAGACCCTTGGCGAGCTTGCCGAGGCTGGTGATGCCCTTGCCGCCGGGTATGCAGTCCATGGCGGCGAACGCCACGTCCCACAGCGACGCTTGGCCCTTGGAGTATTTGTAGAGGGTGTCCGCGAGCACGACCAAGGCCGCCACCAGCACGATCGCGCCGAGGATCGGCCCGCCGATGATCATCGCGATGATCCCGACGACGGTGACGACGACCTTGCAGACGGTGACGATGGTGTCCCAGTTGTCCTCGAACCAGTGGCCGACATCCTGCCACCAGTGCCGGTTCGGGATCCCCGCGTCGGAGGCCTCGTCGATCTTCCGTTTCGCCTCGCCCGCCGCGTCGTCGCGCATCTTCCGGGCGTCCTCGGCCATCTTCTTCGCCGCGTCCAGCGCGCTCTGCGCGGACGTGACATCCGACTGGGCCTGGGTGTGGGCGGACTTGGCGCTCTGCACGTCCCGGGTGGCGGCCCGCACCTTCGCCTCGTCCGGCTTGTCGGCGTCCGACTTGCTGCCGGTGGGGT
>NZ_JBIWOA010000049.1:0-70173 GCF_044767525.1 Streptomyces sp. NPDC101234
ATCTGGTCGAAGGTGCCCATCGCCGGCCAGGCGTCCTTGTCGCCGAACGCGATCGGGACCAGGCCGTCCTTCTTCATCTGCTTGCACAGGGCGACGAACGCGTCCCAGGTGGTGGGGACGGTGTAGCCGTGCTGCTGGAAGACGCTCTTGCGGTAGAAGATCGCCCACGGGTACGTGTACAGCGGGACGAAGTAGTACTTTCCGTCCTCGCCCTTGCTGAGCTGCTTCATCGCGTCGGGGAAGTTGTCCCCGATCTTCGCCCACACGTCGTCGATCGGGGAGGCGAGGTTCTTGGCCGCGAAGAACTGCATGCGGTACCCGGCGAACCAGGTGAACACGTCGTCCGGCGTGCCCTGCAGATACGAGTTGATCTGCTCCTGGAAGGTGTTGTGGTCCTTCGTGTTCACGCCGACCTTGATGCCGGACTGCTTGGTGAAGGCCGCGTAGATCTGCGCGAAGGCCTTCTTCGGCACGGCGTCGGACGAGTTGGAGCCGAGGCTGACGGTCTTCGGGTCGGAGGAGGAACCGCTGCTGCCGCAGGCGGACAGCAGGGGTATGCCGGCGCCGGCGAGGAGGGCGGCCGAACCGGCCCCGCGCAGGACGTTACGGCGGCTCGGACCCGGCACGTGAAGACCGGACGGGGAGATGCGCATGGCGGCTCCTGAGTAACAGGGTTCGGCAAGGGGAAGAGTTGATCTTCGAAAGGTCCCGAAACCGATCAGAAACCAACTCGGCCGAACATCGTGGGCGCAATAACAGCCGCTTGTCCGCTCATGCGTCAATAGCCTGCGGCTCTCTCGCCCGTCTCTTGCCCGAAACGTAATCGACATGGTCGCCTGCCGGTTTGTTGAACAAAGCGGTACGACGGGGCCCCCACGGGACAAACTCCGTGGGGGCTCGTGTGCGGGCGTGTTGGTTTCGTGGTCGGGACCAGCGGCTAAACCCGCAGCGACCGCACCGGCACGGGCCGTTCGCTACCCCCGGACCAGCAGCTGGAAGTCGAAGGCGTACCGCGACGCCCGGTAGACGTGGCTGCCGTACTCCACCGGCCGCCCGGTGTCGTCGTAGGCCGTGCGCTGCATGGTGAGCAGGGCAGCGCCCTCCTTCTCGTCCAGCCGCCCGGCCTCCGCGGCGGTGGCGCTGCGGGCGCCCACGGTCTGCCGGGCGCTGTGCAGGGTGATGCCGGCCGTGCGCATCATCCGGTACAGACCGGTCGACTCCAGGCGTTCCGTGTCGAGCTCCAGCAGGGCGGCGGGCAGGTAGTTGCAGAGGAATGCCACCGGCTGGCCGTGGGTGGAGCGCAGCCGCTCCAGGACGACCACCTCCGCGCCCTCCGCGATGCCGAGGGCGGCGGCCACCTCGGCGCTCGCCGGGATCCGTTCGTTGCGCAGCACCTCGGTCGTCGGCCCCTGTCCTGCCGACTCCAGGTCGTCGTAGAGGCTGCTCAGCTCCAGCGGCCGTTTGACCTGGCTGTGCACCACCTGGGTGCCCACGCCCCGGCGGCGCACCAAGAGCCCCTTGTCGACGAGGGACTGGATGGCCTGGCGGACCGTGGGCCGGGACAGGCCGAGCCGCACCGACAGGTCGATCTCGTTGCCCAGGAGGTTCCCGGGGGCGAGCACACCGTGCTCTATGGCCTCCTCCAGCTGCTGGGCGAGCTGGTAATAGAGCGGTACCGGACTGCCGCGGTCCAGGGCGAAGTCCAGGGTGTCGAGCGCCGAGACGGTCGCGGCGCGGGCGGAATCACCGGTTCGGGCCACCGGGACACCTCCTTCCGGGGTTCGGGGGGTTCTGGGGTTCACAGAGGGCGCCGGCGCTCGGCGAGCTGCCGGTCGTAGTCCTCGCGGGCGCGTACGGCGGCCTCGCGGGAGGCGGTCTCGGCGACCGGTACGTCCCACCAGGCCTCGGCCGGGGGAGCGGTGGGCGCCGGGTCGGTCTCGACGTACACACAGGTCGGCCGGTCGCTCGCGCGGGCCGTGGTGAGGGCCTCGCGCAGCTCGCGCACGGTCTTGGCGCGCAGCACCTCCATGCCGAGGCTCGCCGCGTTGGCGGCCAGGTCGACCGGCAGCGGCGCCCCGCTGAAGGTGCCGTCGGCGGAGCGGTAGCGGTAGGCGGTGCCGAACCGCTCGCCGCCGACCGTCTCGGAGAGGCCGCCGATGGAGGCGTAGCCGTGGTTCTGGATGAGGACAAGGTTGACGGGCAGGCCCTCCTGGACGGCCGTGACGATCTCGGTCGGCATCATCAGATAGGTGCCGTCGCCGACCAGCGACCAGACCGCCACGTCCGGGGCCGCCTGCTGGACGCCGATGCCGGCCGGGATCTCGTAGCCCATGCAGGAGTAGCCGTACTCCAGGTGGTACTGGCGCGGCGAGCGGGCCCGCCAGAGCTTGTGCAGGTCGCCCGGGAGCGAGCCGGCCGCGTTGATGACAACGTCGTCATCGCCGACCACCGCGTCCAGGGCGCCGAGCACCTGTGTCTGGGTCGGTACGGCGTCCTCGTCGTCCGCGCGGTAGGCGGCCTCGACGACGGCCTCCCAGCGCTCCTTGCCGGCCCGGTACTCGGCCTCGTAGACCGCGGCCACCCGGTGCCCGGCGAGCGCCTCCGCGAGCGCCTCCAGGGCCGCCCGGGCATCCGCCACCACCGTCCTCGCGGCCTGCTTGTGGGCGTCGAAGCCGGTGATGTTCACGTTGAGGAAGCGGACGTCCGGGTTCTGGAAGAGGGTACCGGAGGCCGTGGTGAAGTCGGTGTAGCGGGTACCGACGCCGATGACGAGGTCGGCGCCGCGGGCCACGTCGTCGGCTACGGCGGTCCCGGTGTGGCCGATCCCGCCCAGGTCGGCCGGGTGGTCGTGGCGCAGCGAGCCCTTGCCCGCCTGGGTCGAGGCGACGGGGATGCCCGTGGCCTCCACAAGGGCCCTCAGGGCGCCTTCCGCGCGGCTGTGGTGGACTCCGCCGCCCGCGACGATCAACGGCCGCTGAGCGGCCTTCACGGCGCGTACGGCGTCCGCCAGCTCCACCGGGTCGGGGGCGGGCCGCCGTACCCGCCAGACGCGCTCGGCGAAGAACTCCTCCGGCCAGTCGTACGCCTCCGCCTGGACGTCCTGGGGGAGGGCCAGGGTGACCGCGCCGGTCTCGGCCGGGTCCGCGAGGACCCGCATGGCGTTCAGCGCGGACGGGATCAGTGCCTCGGGGCGGGTGATCCGGTCGAAGTAGCGGGAGACCGGGCGCAGCGTGTCGTTGACGGACACGTCGAACTCGGTCGGGTGCTCCAGCTGCTGCAGCAGCGGGTCGGGCGCGTGGCTCGCGAAGTAGTCGCCGGGCAGCAGGAGGACCGGCAGCCGGTTGATGGTGGCGAGGGCCGCGCCGGTCACCAGGTTGGTGGCGCCCGGGCCGATGGAGGTGGTCACCGCCTGCGCCGAGAGCCGGTCCAGCTGGCGGGCGTGGCCGACCGCCGCGTGCACCATCGACTGCTCGTTGCGGCCCTGGTGGTACGGCATGACGTCGCCGTACTCCAGGAGCGCCTGACCGATCCCGGCGACGTTGCCGTGGCCGAAGATGCCCCAGGTGCCGGCGATCAGCCGGTGCCGGACGCCGTCGCGCTCGGTGTACTGGGCGGACAGGAACCGCACCAGTGCCTGGGCGACGGTCAGGCGGGTGGTCGGCTGGCTCATGCGGGACCTCATTCGGACGGGGTGGTGTAGAGGGGCAGGCGCGGGTCGACCGGCTGGTCGGGCCAGGTCGCGCGGATCCGGGCGTGGTCCGGGTGGTCGCTGGTCCGCCAGACCCGTTCGGGGCCCGGTCCCGCCATGACGTTCAGGTAGTACATGTGGCGGCCCGGGGCCGCGATCGACGGGCCGTGCCAGCCGTCCGGGACCAGGACCACGTCGCCGTCGCGGACCTCGGCGAGCACGTCGGTGTTCCTGCCCCGGCCGGACGGCGAGACCCTGTGGTATCCCAGGCCCGGGCCGCCCTCGGGGCCCGTGAACTCGAAATAGTAGATCTCCTCCAGGGCCGACTCCGCCCCGGGACGGTACTCGTCGTGCTTGTGCGGCGGGAACGACGACCAGTTGCCGCCCGGCGTCAGCACCTCCACCGAGATCAGCCGGTCGCAGCCGAAAACGTCCGCCGCGCCGAAGCCGTTGACCTGACGCGAGCAGCGGCCCGCCCCGTGCAGCTCCACCGGCACCGCGGAGGCCGGCCCGTAGCGGGCGGGCAGCCGGCGGGCGCAGCGGGCTCCGCAGAGCGCGAAGCGGCCGCCGTCGGGCGAGGTGATGGTCGTACGGGCGTCGCGCGGAACGTATGCGAAGTCGCTGACCGCGGCGAAGACGTCGTCCCTGCCGTGCAGTCGGAAGGTGTCGCGGCCGAACTCGTCGGAACTGGTCACCGTGCAGCCGCCGGCCAGCGGCAGGACGATCCACTCGCTCTCGTCGGTGGCGAAGGTGTGCGAGCCGCCGGGCGCCAGTTCGAGGATCCGCAGGCCCGCAAAGCCCCAGCCCGCGTTCTCGGGCGTGACGTCCACGGCGTAGGGGCCGCGGCGCGCCGTGCCGGCCGGACGGTGGAGCGCGCCGGAGCCCTTCGCGCGCGCCAGGGGTACGCCCGGCGGGAGCGGGTAGGAAACGCCTGCGGTACGGCCCGTCGCGACGACGTCGAAGGCGGGTGCTTCCGACTCGGTCATGCGAGCCTCCTCGAGGTGGGCTGATGCCCCTCAGGTGTAGATCGGGGCAGGTCGCGCTGTCAATGGTTTGTACTTACATTCGGACCTGAATGTGAAATGATGTCTTAACAAAGTATTGACAGCGGGCCGCGCAGGGACTTGTATCCCGTCCCAACGCACAGCAACGACCCGGACCGTCACTTTCCGGCCCGTGTTCGCGGATCCTTGTGATCCCTCTCTTCTCCCGCTCGCACAGTGAGGTGCAGGAACGATGGACCGCTCATCCCTTAACCGTTCGCGGAAACTGGCCCCCTTCGTGGCCGTGGCCGCGGCGGCCGCCCTGACCCTCGCCGGCTGCTCCAGCAGCTCCGGAGGAAAGAAGTCCGAGGAGGGCGGCGCGGCCGCCTCCGCGGGCAAGGCGAGCACTCCCCGTATGACGGTCGCGCTGGTCACGCACCAGGCGCCCGGTGACACGTTCTGGGACATCGTCCGCAAGGGCGCGGAGGCGGCCGCGGCCAAGGACAACATCAAGCTGATCTACTCGGCCGACCCGAACGCGGGCAACCAGGCGAACCTGGTGCAGAACGCGATCGACCAGAAGGTCGACGGGATCGCGGTCACCCTCGCCAAGCCCGACGCCATGAAGGACGTCATCAGCAAGGCGACCTCGGCGAGCATCCCCGTCGTGGGGCTCAACTCCGGTCTGAGCGACTGGAAGAAGCTCGGCCTGATGGAGTTCTTCGGCCAGGACGAGACGGTGGCGGGCGAGGCGCTCGGCAACAGGCTGAACACGGAGGGCGCCAAGAAGGCCGTCTGTGTCATCCAGGAGCAGGGCAATGTCGGCCTCACCCAGCGCTGCGACGGCGTGAAGAAGACGTTCTCGGGCACCACGGAGACCCTGTACGTCGACGGCACCTCCCCGACCTCGGTCAAGTCCACGATCACCGCCAAGCTCAAGCAGGACAGCGCCATCGATCACGTGGTCACGCTCGGCGCCCCCATCGCGCTGATCGCGGTCCAGTCGGTGTCGGACGCGGGCAGCAAGGCGAAGATCGCGACCTTCGACCTGAACAAGGACCTGACCGGCGCCATCAGCAAGGGCACCATCGAGTTCGCCGTGGACCAGCAGCCCTACCTCCAGGGCTACCTGGCGGTCGACTCGCTGTGGCTCTACAAGAACAACGGCAACTACAGCGGCGGCGGCGAGCAGCCCGTCCTGACCGGCCCGGCGTTCGTCGACAAGTCCAACGTCGACAAGGTCGCCCAGTTCGCCGCGAAGGGCACTCGGTGATCGACATGAGTCAGCAGGCACAGTCGGCGGTGGCGACACCGCCGGCTTCCGGCCCGAAGGAGAGGGACGGCCGTACCGCACAACGGCCCCTCGCACTGCGGCTGCTGGCCCGCCCCGAGGTGGGCGTCTTCCTCGGTGCCGTCGCGGTGTACGTCTTCTTCCTGGTCGCCGCACCGCCGGTGCGCGAGGCCAGCTCGATGGCGAACATCCTGTACCAGTCGTCGACCATCGGCATCATGGCCATCCCGGTCGCCCTGCTGATGATCGGCGGCGAGTTCGACCTCTCGGCCGGTGTCGCGGTGATCACCTCGGCGCTGACCGCGAGCATGCTTGCCTACCAGCTGTCCATGAACGTGTGGGTGGGCGTGATCGCCGCGCTCGTCGTGTCGCTCGCCATCGGCTTCCTCAACGGCTGGCTGGTGGTCCGCACCGGACTGCCCTCCTTCCTGATCACCCTGGGCAGCTTCCTGATCCTCCAGGGCGTGAACCTCGCCGTCACCAAGCTCGTGACCGGCAACGTCGCCACCGACGACATCAGCAACATGGACGGCTTCAACCAGGTCAAGGACATCTTCGCCTCGACCTTCACCATCGGCGGCGTCGATGTGAAGATCACCATCATCTGGTGGCTGGTCTTCGCCGCGCTGGCGACCTGGGTGCTGCTGCGCACCAGGTACGGCAACTGGATCTTCGCGGTGGGCGGCAACAAGGACAGCGCCCGCGCGGTCGGTGTCCCGGTGAACTTCACCAAGATCTCGCTGTTCATGCTGGTCGGCTTCGGCGCCTGGTTCATCGGCATGCACCAGCTGTTCTCCTTCAACACCGTGCAGTCCGGCGAGGGCGTCGGACAGGAGCTGATCTACATCTCCGCCGCGGTCATCGGCGGCTGTCTGCTCACCGGTGGTGCCGGTTCGGCGATCGGCCCGGTCTTCGGCGCCTTCATGTTCGGCATGGTGCAGCAGGGCATCGTGTACGCGGGCTGGAACCCCGACTGGTTCAAGGCCTTCCTCGGCGTCATGCTGCTCGGCGCCGTCATGATCAATCTGTGGGTCCAGCGCACTGCGACCAGGAGGTGACCCGATGACCGACAACACGAACACGACACACGGTGCCATCCTCCAGGACGAGGCGCCCACCGACGGCGGCCCGATCGTCGAACTGCGCGGTACGGGCAAGTCGTACGGCAACATCCGTGCCCTGCACGGCGTCGACCTGAAGGTCTTCCCCAGCCAGGTGACCTGTGTGCTCGGCGACAACGGCGCCGGCAAGTCCACCCTGATCAAGATCATCTCGGGGCTGCACCAGCACACCGAGGGCGACCTCCTCGTCGACGGCGACCCGGTCCGCTTCTCCAGCCCCCGCGACGCCCTCGACAAGGGCATCGCCACCGTCTACCAGGACCTCGCCACCGTCCCGCTGATGCCGGTGTGGCGCAACTTCTTCCTCGGCTCCGAGATGACCAAGGGCCCCTGGCCCGTCCGCCGTCTCGACATCGCGAAGATGAAGGAGACCGCCGACCGCGAGCTGCGCAACATGGGCATCGTCCTGGACGACCTGGAGCAGCCCATCGGCACGCTCTCCGGCGGTCAGCGCCAGTGCGTGGCCATCGCCCGCGCCGTCTACTTCGGCGCCCGCGTCCTGATCCTGGACGAGCCCACCGCCGCCCTCGGCGTCAAGCAGTCCGGTGTGGTCCTGAAGTACATCGCCGCCGCCCGCGAACGCGGCCTCGGCGTCATCTTCATCACCCACAACCCGCACCACGCCTACATGGTCGGCGACCACTTCAGCGTGCTGCGCCTCGGCACCCTCGAACTCTCCGCCGAGCGCGCCGACATCACCCTCGAAGAACTCACCAACCACATGGCGGGCGGCGCCGAACTCGCTGCGCTCAAGCACGAACTCTCCCAGGTCCGTGGTGTCGACACCGAGGAGCTTCCCGAGGAGGAAGACCTCACCGCACCCGTCGCGACCGCTCCGGAAGGGAAGTCCTGACCGATGGCGAACCCGCTCGACCGCATCCGGGTCGGCTCGGCCCCCGACTCCTGGGGCGTCTGGTTCCCCGACGACCCCCAGCAGGTCCCCTGGGAACGCTTCCTCGACGAGGTCGCCGAGGCCGGCTACTCCTGGATCGAACTCGGCCCCTACGGCTACCTCCCGAGTGACCCGGCCCGTCTGACCGACGAGATCGCCAAGCGCGACCTCAAGGTCTCGGCCGGCACGGTCTTCACCGGCCTGCACCGCGGCCCCGCCGTCTGGGAGTCCACCTGGGAGCACGTCAGCCAGGTCGCCGCGCTCACCCAGGCGATGGGCGCCGAGCACCTGGTGGTCATCCCCTCCTTCTGGCGGGACGACAAGACCGCCGAGATCCTGGAGTCGCCGGAGCTGACCGGCGAACAGTGGGCCCACCTCACCAAGGGCATGGAGCGGCTCGGCCACGAGGTGAAGGAGACGTACGGCCTGGACATCGTCGTCCACCCGCACGCCGACACCCACATCGACACCGAGGAGCACGTCGAGCACTTCCTCGACTCGACCGACTCGGACCTGGTCAACCTCTGCCTGGACACCGGCCACTACGCCTACTGCGGCGGCGACAGCGTCAAGCTGATCGAGACCTACGGCGAGCGGATCGGCTACCTCCACCTCAAGCAGGTGGACCCGGCGATCCTGGCCGACGTCCAGGCCAAGGGCACCCCGTTCGGGCCCGCCGTGGCCCAGGGCGTGATGTGCGAGCCGCCCGCCGGCGTACCGGAGCTGGGACCGGTGCTGGAGGCGGCGCAGAACCTGGGCGTCGACCTGTTCGCGATCGTCGAGCAGGACATGTACCCCTGCGAGCCGGACAAGCCGCTGCCCATCGCGGTGCGCACCCGGAAGTTCCTGCGGTCCTGCGGCGCCTGACTGCCGCATCCCGGGGACCGCGCGGAGAGATCCGCGCGGTCCCGCGCGCCCTGGCGGGTTCGGGAACACCCGCCAGGGCGCGCGCGTTCTTTGGGTGTCAGCGATCACGTCCGTTGCGACGGGGAGGCGAAGATGACCACTCACGAGGAGCCGGCGGCCGAGGCGGTACAGCGCAAGGAGCGTTTCGGCGCGCTGCCCGAGCGGATACGCCCGGAGGACATGGTCGAGACCAGGCCGGCGGTCCAGCACGACCCGGACCGGGACGCCTATGACCCGGACGAGTTCGCGGTCCGCTACGGCCTCTGAGACACCTGGACCCGGGCGAGCTCGCGGTCCGTGCCACACCCTTTGAGCCTCCGGGGCACGGCCGAGCCCGCGGGTCCGTGCCCCACCCCTTGAACCACGAGGAAAAAAGCGACGGGGCGGTGCACCCGGACCGCGTGCTCGGTCCCGGTGCCCCGCCCCGCCGCCGTGCGCGGTGTCAGGCTCCGCGCACCTCTGCGATCGTCACCGGACGGTGCTCGTGCAGAGACAGGGTGCAGGCCTCGGCGATCCAGCCGGCCTCCAGGGCGTCCTCGACAGTGCAGGGGGAGGGCCGGTCACCGGCGACGACCTCGGTGAACGCGGTGAGTTCGGCGCGGTAGGCGGCGGTGAAGCGGTCCATGAAGAAGTCGTGCGGGGTGCCCGCCGGGAAGGTCACACCGGGCTCGACCGAGCGCAGCGGGAGCTTGTCCTCCAGGCCGACGGCGATGGAGTCCTGGAAGCCGTGGATCTCCATGCGGACGTCGTAACCCCTGGCGTTGTGGCGGGAGTTGGAGACCACCGCGATGGTGCCGTCGTCCAGGGTGAGGATCGCGCCGGTGGTGTCCGCGTCGCCCGCCTCCTTGATGTAGTCGGCGCCCCGGTTGCCGCCGACCGCGTACACCTCGGTGACCTCGCGGCCCGTCACCCAGCGGATGATGTCGAAGTCGTGCACGGAACAGTCCCGGAAGATGCCACCGGACACGGCGACGTAGGCGGCCGGCGGCGGGGCCGGGTCGAGGGTGGTGGAGCGCACGGTGTGCAGCTTGCCCAGTTCGCCGCTCCGCACCGCGGCCCGGGCGGCCACGAAGCCCGCGTCGAAGCGGCGGTTGTAGCCGATCTGGATCGGCACACCCTTGCCCTGGACGGCCTTGAGGACCTCGACACCGTCACTCATGTGCTTGGCGACGGGCTTCTCGCAGAAGACGGGGATCCCGGCCTCGACACCGGCCAGGATCAGGGCGGGGTGGGCGTCCGTCGCGGCCGCCACGACGATGCCGTCCACACCGGCGGCGAGCAGCGCCTCCGGCGAGTCCACGACCTCGGCGCCGAACTTCTCGGCGGCGGCCTTGGCGGCGTCCGCGAACGGGTCGGTGAAGACCAGCGAGTCGACGGTGTCGAGCCCGGAGAGGGTCTCGGCGTGGAAGGCACCGATGCGGCCGAGACCGAGGATTCCAATACGCATGGGCGTGTTACTCCTTGATGTGAATGCACCCCGTCAGGAGCGCGGGGCTGTGTCGATATGCGGCTACGGCCGCTTGGGCGCGACCACGTCGGCGACCGCCGTACGCATCGCGAAGAACGGCACCCCGATGTCTTTTCTCAGCTCTCGCGCCGGGCGGCGGCGGCCCGCAGCTCGTCCCGCAGCACCCGCGGCAACAGGCCCTCGCGCAGCGCCCGCCGTACGAGGTCCGCCTGCGAGGGCGGGGCCATGCCGTCGACCGGCGGATCGCTGTCGAGATTGGTCGGGAACGGGTAGCCCTCCGCACTCGCGGCGATGACATGCTCCAGCCACGCCTCGGACGCCCCCTCCGAGCGGCGCCGCCGCAGCACCGGGTAGACGGCGTTGGCCACCGCTTCCCGGTCCACGCTCTCCATGGCCCGCCCGAAGGCCGAGGACACCTGGAGCAGGTTGGCCATCCGGCGCACGTCGAGGGTCCGGTTGGTGCCGGCCGCGTGGAACACCGCGGGGTTGAAGAACGCCGCGTCGCCCTTCGCGAGCGGCAACTGCACGTGGTTCGCCTTGAAGTAGTCCCGGAACTCCGGGCGCCGCCAGGCCAGATAGCCCGGCTCGTAGGTCTGCGAGTACGGCAGGTACATGGTCGGCCCCGACTCCACCGGCATGTCGCAGTGGGCGACCGCGCCCTGCAGGGTGAGCACGGGGGAGAGGCGGTGCACATGCGCCGGGTAGGCCGCGGCCGTCTCGTCGGAGAGGAAGCCGAGGTGGTAGTCGCGGTGCGGGAGCTGGGCGGCGCCGCCCGGGTTGACCACGTTGATCTGCGAGGTGATCTGGTAGCCGGGGCCCAGCCAGGCATGGGAGGCCAGGGCCACGATGTCGTTGGCGTAGTAGTCGGCGAACGCCTCGGGGTCGTAGAGCGCGGCCTTCTCCAGGGCGTTCCACACCCGTTCGTTGGCACCCGGCTTCGCGAAGTGGTCGCCCGCCGCGGCGCCCGACTCGTTCTGCTCCGAGATCAGCGCCTCGAACACCGCCGTGGCCCGGTCGACCACCTTCGGGTCGGGGAACGCGCCCCTGAAGACGACCACACCGGGGCCGTCGGTCAGGGCACGGACGAGTTCGGTCCGCACCTCGTGGGGCGCGTCGGTGATGCGCAGCCGCTCACTGTCGTAGACGAGGACGTTGCCCTCGACCGCCGAGGCGTACGGATAGGCGCCCGGGTCGGTGGTCCGCTCGACCAGCGCACGGAAGGTGTCGAGGTCGCAGTCCTGCGGCGACAGCCAGGGGCGGCCCTGTTCGGCTGCGAGGGACATCGGCGTCCTTCTTTCGGTCGCGGTCGCGATCCCCGTCGCGGTCGCGGTCGGGGGCACGGTCGCCGTCACGGGTGCGGCACGGCTCTGTCATTCTTGTCAGTACAAACCCCTCGAACAACCAGCAGCAGTCCATCAAAAACCCCTCAAGGAGCCAGGCTGTGGGCCATCCCTTCCCGATCCGTGAAATCGCACGTCAGGCAGGTCTGAGCGAGGCCACCGTGGACCGCGTGCTGAACGGCCGGGGCGGGGTGCGGGAGAGCACCGAGCGGGAGGTACGGCAGGCGATCGCCGATCTGGACCGGCAGCGCACCCAGGTCCGGCTGGTGGGCCGCACCTTCATGGTCGACATCGTGATGCAGGCGCCGGAGCGGTTCACCACGGCCGTGCGCGGCGCGCTGGAGGCCGAGCTGCCGTCGCTGCATCCGGCGGTGGTGCGCTCCCGGTTCCACTTCCGGGAGACCGGGCCGGCGGAGGAACTGGTGCGAACGCTGGACCGGATCGCCCGCCGGGGCTCGCAAGGGGTGATCCTCAAGGCGCCGGACGTGCCCGAGGTCACCGCCGCGGTCGGGCGCCTGCGCTCGGCGGAGATCCCGGTCGTCACCCTGGTCACCGACCTGCCCGCGAGCGGCCGGCTCGCCTATGTCGGCAGCGACAACCGTGCCACCGGCGCCACCGCCGCCTATCTGATGGGGCAGTGGCTCGGGGACCGGCCCGGCAATGTCCTCACCAGTCTGAGCAGCGGCTTCTTCCGCAACGAGGAGGAGCGCGAGATGGGTTTCCGCAGCGTCATGCGGGCCACCCATCCCGAGCGCACCCTGGTCGAGATCACGGAAGGGCAGGGCCTGGACGCCACCCAGTACGACCTGGTCCGCGCCGCCCTCGAACGCGATCCCGAGATCCGCGCCGTCTACTCGATCGGCGGCGGCAACATCGCGACCCTGCGCGCCTTCGCCGAACTGGGCCGGGAGTGCGCGGTCTTCATCGCCCACGACCTCGACCACGACAACACCCGCCTGCTGCGCGAGCACCGCCTGTCCGCCGTCCTCCACCACGACCTGCGCCAGGACATGCGCGAGGCCTGCCACCTGGTGATGCGCGCCCAGGGTGCGCTGCCCCCGGCGGGGCCGAGCCTGCCGTCGGCGATCCAGGTGGTCACGCCGTACAACATGCCCACCTCGACGGGGCGCTGAGCCGGGCCCCGCTCAGGGACCGGTTCTCACGGATTGCGCTCAGGGACCGGTTCTCACAGATTGATCGAGTACGCCTTGCGCAGCGTCTCGTGCACCGTCCACGTCGTACGGTCGCCCGCGCGCAGCACGGCCATGTCCCCGGGGCCCACACCGAACGTCGCCCCGCCCTCGACCTCGATCGTCGCCGAGCCGCTGACCACCACGAACAGCTCGTCCGCCTCGGTGTCGGTGACCACCCCCGGCGTGATCTGCCAGATCCCGCGGATCTGCTTCCCGTCGGCCGACTCCCAGACCACCTTGCCGGTGACCTCGGGCGTTCCGGAGACGATCTGCGCCGGGTCGAGCGGGTCGGGTTCGAGCTCGGCGTCGGGGATGTGGAGAGCGAAGCTGTGCGTCGTCATACGGCGACCCTAGCGAGCCCGACGGCCGCCGGGATGTGTACAGGGTGTGGGGCATCGGGCCTGGTGGGAGGACACTTCGTCGGGCCGCGCCAAGTAGCGGGCGGACCGGGTCCGGGCGATCGTGGAGGGCATGGCCGACTCCACGGCGACCGTCGCCCAGCCGCGCGCGCACGACACCCGCGAGGCCGTCCTGTTCGGCGGGGTCTACGGCGCCGTGCTGGCCTGCTCGATGGTCGCCGCGCTCACCCAGTACGGCCACACCTCCGCCGCCAGCCGCCGCTACGACGCCGTCTGGCTCGTGGTCACCGCGTGCGCGTCCGCCCTGGCCCACGGCTACGCCCACTACATCGCCGAGCGCGCCCCGCACCGGCGCTGGGACGTGCTGCGCACCCTGGCCGACGAGTGGCCGCTGGTCGTGGCCGTCCTGCCCACGGTGTTCCTGCTGGCGGGCGCCGGCTGGGGCTGGTGGCCGCCGAAGGGCGTCGAGTACCCGGCGTTCGTCCTGAACATCGTGATCCTGTTCGGCCTCGGCATCGTCACCGCCCGCTGGGCGGCGCGGAGTTGGCTCGCCACCGTCCTGATCGGCATGGTGGACGCGATGCTCGGGGTGATCGTGGTGGTGGCCAACGCGCTCATCAAGTAGGCCTGGGGCCGGTGACGCTTTCAGACCCGCGTCGGATCCGGTTCCGGACACGGTTTCAGTCCCGGGTCCGGATCCGGTTCATTGAACGGTAAACGGGTTTACGATCACTCAAGGTCACTGTTCCTCCGGGCAAGGAGCCGGCATGACAACCGAAGACGCGGTCACCGCGCAGGCCGTCGACAGCCTCCGCGGCACCGACGACCCCCGGCTGCGCGAACTGCTCACCGTGCTGATCCGCCATCTGCACGCCTTCGCGAGCGAGACCCGGCTGACGCAGCGCGAGTGGGAGGCGGCGATCGCGTTCCTCACCGCGACCGGGCAGACCTGCACCGACACCCGGCAGGAGTTCATCCTGCTCTCCGACGTGCTGGGCCTGTCGATGCTGGTCGAGACGGTCAACGGGCAGAGCGAGCCGGACCGTACGGAGTCGACGGTCCTCGGCCCCTTCCATATGACCGAGTCCCCGGTCCGTGCCCTCGGCGACACCATCGACCTGGTCGGCGACGGCGAGCCCTGTGTGGTCACCGGTGTCGTCCGCTCCGCCGACGGCTCCCCGCTGCCCGGCGCGGTCCTCGACGTCTGGCAGGCCGACCCGCACGGCTTCTACGACGTCCAGCAGCCCGATGTGCAGCCTCCCGGCAACGGCCGCGGCCTGTTCACGGCCGACGACGAAGGCCGCTTCCGGTTCGGCACCTGCGTGCCCAGTGCCTACCCGATCCCCACCGACGGTCCGGTGGGCGCCCTGCTGAAGGCCACCGGACGGCATCCCTACCGCCCGGCCCACATCCACTTCATCGTCTCGGCCGAGGGACACACGCCGGTCACCACGCACATCTTCGTCGCCGACGGCGAATACCTGGACTCCGACGCGGTGTTCGCGGTGAAGGACAGCCTGGTGAAGGACTTCACCCCGACCGACGATCCGTCCCTGGCCCGGGAGTTCGGCGTGCCGAACCCGTTCCGGCACGCCCGCTTCGACCTCGTACTGGAGCGGTCGTGAACCCCTTCGACTTCGTTTACGAGACGAGGCCCGCCCGGGTCGTCTTCCGGCCCGGCGCCGCGCTCACCGCGACCGCCGAGGAGGCCCGGCACCTGGGTCTGCGGCGGCTGCTGGTGCTCAGCGGCGCGCGGGGCGCGGACACCGCCCGGGCGGTCGCCGACTCGCTCGGCCCGGCCTGCGCGGGCCTGCACACCGGGGCCCGGATGCACGTCCCCGTGGAGGTCGCCGACCGGGGCGTGGAGGCGGCGCGGGCGGCGGGCGCCGACGGCTGTGTGGCCGTCGGCGGCGGCTCGGCCATCGGCCTCGGCAAGGCGATCGCCCTGCGCACCGGCCTCCCGCTGATCGCCGTGCCCTCGACCTACGCCGGCTCCGAGATGACCCCGGTCTGGGGCCTGACCGAGCACGGCGCCAAACGCACCGGCCGCGACCCCGTCGTCCTGCCGCGCAGTGTCGTCTACGACCCCGAGCTCACCCTCTCCCTGCCTGTCCCGCTCTCGGTGACCAGCGGGATCAACGCCCTCGCCCACGCGGTCGAGGCGCTGTACGCCCCCGACGGCTCGCCGCTGGTCGCGCTGATGGCCGAGGAGGGCGTACGCGCGATGGCCGGGGCACTCCCCGAGGTCGCCGCCGCCCCGGACTCGGTACCGGCCCGCTCCCGCGCCCTGTACGGCGCCTGGCTGTGCGGGGCCTGCCTCGGCGCCACCACCATGGGCCTGCACCACAAGCTGTGCCATGTCCTCGGCGGCACGTTCGGGCTTCCGCACGCCGAGACCCACACGGTCGTGCTGCCGTACGTGCTTGCTTTCAACGCGGTGGCCGTTCCGGAGGCGGCGGCGGTGGTAGCGCGTGCACTGGGGGCGGACGACGGGCCCGGCGCCCTGCAGGAGCTGGCGGGCCGTCTCGGCGCACCCCGGTCGCTGGCCGAACTCGGCCTGAAGGAGGCCGACTTGGCGGTGGCCGCGGGGCAGGTCGCGGGGCAGGCGTATGCGAATCCGAGGCCGGTGACGACCGGGGATGCGTTGGGGGTGCTTCGGGCGGCGTACGAAGGGAGGGCTGTTTGAACGGTGAGTGGTGATCTGCGGGCCGGTGGGGGCTTGTCGCGCCCACGCGGCGGAGCCGCATGTCGAGACCAGCCCCGCGCCCCTGTGGGGGCGCTCAGCGCACCGTTCGTACGCCGTCCAGGGCGATGGACATGACCCGGTCGCGCTGGGCGTCGTCCTCGAAGGCCGTCGCCGTGATTCCGGAGACCATCCGCAGCAGGTCGCCGATCTCCATGTCGGTACGGACCACGCCCGCCTTCTGGGCTCTCTCCAGAAGCGGGCCGCCGGCCGCGTACATCGAGTCCCGGCAGGCCGAGAAGATCTCCGACTCGTCGTTGAGCGCCTCCCGCACCGCCCGCTTGGTGACCATGTAGCCGGTGAAACGGTCCAGCCAGGACGTCAGCGCCTCCCACGGCTCCAGCCCGGCCAGTTCCACGGCGGCCTGGCACAGCGCGTTGACCTCGTCCGCGTAGACGCTCTCGAAGAGATCGCGGCGGGTGGGGAAGTTCCGGTACAGGGTGCCGATCCCGACCCCCGCGCGGCGGGCGACGTCCTCCAGGGAGGCGTCCGCGCCGTGCTCGGCGAACGCCTCGCGGGCGGCCGCGATCAGCGCGTCGTAGTTGCGGGCAGCGTCCTTACGGTGCGGCCGCCGGGACGCGACGATCTCACTGACGGGGAACGTGCTGTCCGTCATTGCTGCCTCCCGTGTGACAGAGATGAACCGGAGGGATTCCTCGACTTCGGTTGAAGCGGAGGGTTGCCTCCAGTAGAGTGGAGGAGTACCTCCACTTTAGCAGTGCGGAGCGGCAACGCCATGGCCGGACGCGGCCCGGTGCCGGCCCTCCCGCACCCGGACATCTCTCATCTCCCTCCGTTCCGATGCCGGAGAGGCTCCTTCATGCCCCGGAAGTCCACCCGCCTCACCTTCGCGGTCCTCGCGACCGGTGCGGGCGTGTTCTCCATGCTCCAGTCGCTGGTCGCACCGGCCCTGCCGACCGTCCAGCACGCCCTGCACACCTCGCAGTCCACCGCGACCTGGGTGATGACGGCCTATCTGCTGTCCGCCTCGGTCTTCACCCCGATACTCGGCCGCGCCGGCGACCTGATCGGCAAGAAACGCACCCTCGTCGCCGTCCTGGTGACCGTCCTGGCCGGCTGTCTCCTCGCCGCGCTCGCGCCGAACATCGGCGTCCTGATCGTCGCCCGGGTGGTCCAGGGCGTCGGCGGCGCCCTGTTCCCGCTCTCCTTCGGCATCATCCGGGACGAGTTCGCCCCGGCCGAGGTCAGCGGCAGCATCAGCAACCTCTCCGCGGTGATCGCGGCCGGCGGCGGTGTCGGTATCGTGGCCGCCGGCCCGATCGTCTCGGCGCTCGACTACCGCTGGCTGTTCTGGATCCCGGTCGCCGTGGTCGCCGCGACCGTCGTCATCGCCGCCCGCTACGTCCCCGAGTCGCCCAAGAGGGCCGAGGGCAGCGTCAGTTGGCTCGGTGCCGCGCTGCTCTCCGCCTGGCTGGTCGCACTGCTGCTGCCGCTGAGCCAGGCCGGACGATGGGGCTGGGGCTCGGCCAAGGTGCTCGGCCTGTTCGCCACCGCCCTCGTCCTGTTCGCCGTCTGGCTGCTGACCGAGTCCCGCTCCGCCACCCCGCTGATCGACCTGCGCGTGATGCGGCTGCCGTCCGTCTGGACCACCAACGCGGCCGCCCTGCTCTTCGGTGCCGGCATGTACGCGATCTGGTCCTTCCTCCCCGGCTTCGTCCAGACCCCCGGCTCGGCCGGCTACGGCTTCGGCGCCACCGTCACCGAGTCCGGCCTGCTCATGCTGCCGATGCTCCTCGCCATGTTCGGCTCGGGCATCCTCGGCGGCCGCCTCGAACCCCGCGTCGGCGCCAAGGCGCAGCTCACCGCAGGCGCCGCACTCGGCGCGCTGGCCTGCGGCTTCCTCACCCTCTGGCACGACGAGCGGTGGCAGATCGGCGTCGTCGCGGGCCTGTTCGGCCTCGGTATCGGCCTGGCCTTCGCCTCGATGGCCAACCTCATCGTCGGCAGCGTCCCGCCCGAGCAGACCGGCGCGGCGACCGGTATGAACGCCAACATCCGCACCATCGGCGGCTCCATCGGCGCCGCGCTCACCAGCGTCCTGGTCACCGGCCGGCTCCAGCCCTCCGGACTGCCGTACGCCTCCGGCTACACCCACGCCTGGGCCCTGCTCACCCTGTTCTGCCTGACCGCCGCCGGTGCCGCGCTCCTCGTCCCGGTCCGCCGTGCGAGCCGGGTCACCGGCCCGGTCGCGGAAGGGTCGGCAGCAGCACCCGTACGCGTACGGTAGTGTTGACCTGCGTGATCACGCGGAACCTACCGCGTGACTCCGCAGCGGGACGTGGCGCAGCTTGGTAGCGCACTTGACTGGGGGTCAAGGGGTCGCAGGTTCAAATCCTGTCGTCCCGACTGGAGACAGTCGTAGATCAGGGCCGGTTTCGGCGGTATCCGAAACCGGCCCTTGAAGTGTGCGGAACAGATCGGCACGAAGATGTCCACCTGGGGCACTGATCTGCGGTGCGACTCCGGTTGCGCCTTGCTGCGTAGGTGAGTCCTTCGGTGTCTTCCAGGGGCGTGCCGCGCTGTGCGGCCCGCGCCGGAGGCGAGACATCGCGCACTGGCGGTCATCGCCTCATCGCACCCGCTGCGCGTACGGAGCGACGGTGATGCTGTCGATCAGCGGTGCGTAGCCGGAGCGGAGCGGCACGCCGGGGAAGGTGTCCGACGCATGGCCGGCTCCGTCGAAGTTCGGCAGTTCCTCGGAGCGGAAGGTGATCGTGTTGTGTCCCTGCTCCAGCGGGACCGCGACGGTCAGTTCCCAGAAGTTGTTCTGGTGGAAGCTGTGCGGGAAGCCGACACGTAGCGCCCCGGCGTTGTTGACGGTGATGTCGGCGTGGCGGGCCAGTGGGTCCGGGTTGTAGTGGGTGGCTTCGGCCTGCTCGGGGTTCGAGTAGCGGACGCGCAGCGCGTGCAGGCCTCTCCGGTCCGCGGCGACGGTGAAGGTCGCCGTGTTGCCGTTGCCGGGTTCCCCTCCGATGCCGGTGATCGCGGTGCCGCCGGTGGCCAGGGAGAGGGACGTGAGCGTGGCCGAGCCGGCGAGCTCGGCGGCCCGCGCCTCGTACGTACGGGCCGGGAGCGTGCCCTGCGAGGGCGTGACCGTGACGCGGTCGACGAGGGTGGTGGACGAACCTCCGGTCAGCGACACCTTGTTGATGCCGCCGGAGAGGGAGACCGCGACCGCGCCGCCGCCCTTGCCCAGGTGCAGGACGTCGTGCCCGTTGACGGAGAGCCGGGCCTTCGAGCCGCCGAGGGTGTCGACCCGCACGGTGGCCTCGCGGTCGGCGGGCGAGTGGACCCAGAACGTGGCCGTCTGGTCCTTCGCGAGCCGCGCCGCGCCCGAGCCGGTGGCGGGGACTGCGCCGGCTCGCTCCGGCAGGCCGTAGACGGGCCGCGCCCCGCCGCCCAGCCAGGCCAGCTCACCCTCGTACACCTGGGTGGCCGCCGAAGTCTCCGGCAGGGAGAGGACGAGGCGGTCGACGATGGCGTCACCCTTGGTGGCGCGCCTGCCGTCCAGGCTCCGTGCGGCGAGCGTCAGCGTGTGCCGGCCCTCCGCGAGGCGGACCTCGGTGTCGGTGTGGTCCCAGACCACCCACTTGTGGCCGAGCGGCAGATACAGCTCCTGTTCGCTGTCCGCCGCACCGTCCACGCGCAGGAAGACGTTGGTGGGGCCCTGCTCCCGCACCGTGTCGTGCGTGTTGAGGGAGTTGGCGAAGACGCTGAGGTCGTAGCCGCCGTCCTCCGGTACGTCCACGGTGAAATCGAGTACGACGTCCGAGCCGGTGCGCAGGCCGCCCACGCTGTAGCCGCCGGAGGTGTAGAACTTCGACACGTCGTGCGGCGAGCCCTCCGGGCCGTTTCTGGAGTACCCCGACCCGGTGTGGGCGGCGTCCTCCGCCTCGTACGACGCCTGCCAGCGCACGGGCGGTGACTGCGTGCCCTTCGCCTCGCCCGCCGGGCTGAGGACGATCTCGTACGCGGAGGACTCCTTCAGCCCCGGCAGCACTCCGCCGTCCCCGAAGCCGAAGGCCACCGTGCCGTCCGCACCGACCTTCAGGTTCGTCTCCGTGAGCAGCCTGGGACCGGCGGAGTCGCCCAGCTGTCCGCTCCACTCGATCTCCCGCACCCAGGCGTGCACACGGTCCCCGAGGACTCTCCCCGGTACGCCCGCGAAGGTGATGTGGCCCGCTCCGGCGGAACCGCCGAAGAGCAGCCGGGCCTGCCGCTTCCGCTCGTCCAGTGTGGCCACGCCCTGCATGGTGTAGTTCTCGCCGGGGAACGGCGGGTTCACCCGCACCGTGTGCCCGCTCATCGAGGCGTAGGAGTGCAGCAGCCACCACTGGCCGTTGCCGCGGTTCGACTGCACCGCGGAGTCGGAGAGGTTGCCGTCGATGTTCCAGTACGCGATGTCGGCGTCCACCTTGGACTCCTCTATGGCGGACACCCACTGGATCATCTGGCCGGGGACCGAGGTGTGGTAGTTGAAGGCGTACTCGTTGATGTTGACGGGGAGCCGGGTGCCCTCGCGGTCGGTGTCCCGGAACAGCTCCTTCTCCCACGCCCGGTACCTGGCGACGCTCTCGCGCACCGCCTCCGGGTGGCTCAGCTCGTGCCAGGTGACGACGTCGGGGAGGGTCCCGGCGGCCAGGGCGTGGATGAGGAAGCCCCGCACCTGGTCGTACAGGACGCTGGTGTTGGGTCCGGCGATGCGGGCGCCGGGCATCCTGCCCTTGACGAGCCGGTGGACGTCGTCCCAGGCGGCGAAGTAGCCGGCCGGATCGTCGAGCCAGCCGACCCTGTCGTAACTCCACTCGCCGGTGCCGAACATGTTGCCCTCGGGCTCGTTGAACGGCACGAAGACGATGTTGTCCTGGTACCGCTCCGGCAGCCGCAGGACCTGGTCCACCTGCTCGGCGATCTTCTCCTTGTAGAGCCCGAGCTTCTCCTCGGGGGTGTCACCGGGCCACTGGTACGGGAAGCCGCGGTGGATGTCGGTCAGGTAGATGTACACGTCGCCGTCGGTCGCGTCGGCCAGCGGCCCGACCACCTCCAGCGCGTCGGCGCCGGGGTGCTGCGGACCGTCCTGGGCCTTGGTGGAGACGGTGCGCAGGCCCATGCCCTCGATGAGCCTGTCGGTGGGGACGCCCGGTCCGTACAGGCCGTAGAGGGTGCCGGAGGCGCCGCCGTGGAAGGCGCCGGTGTCCGAGCCGAGGTCGACGGTGAGCCGGCCGTCGCGGACCGCGGTGGGGGGTGCCTGGGCAACGGAGGGCATAGATCGCGTCCTCAATCCGTGAGTAAGGGCTCTTCAATCCGTGAGCAAGGGCTCGTCGCGCCGTGACCTGGGTTCTCCCCGCCGGTCCGACTGTCGAACCGGTTCGGTCACGCGTGGTGCGGCGGTCCGGCGGCGGGTGCGGGGATGGTCGTTTCGTCCGTGGTCTGCGCGGCCGGTCCCCGTTCTCTGTGTGTACGGCATCGTCGAACCGGTTCGGCGAAGCTAGCACCGGGTCATCCGGTCGGCAATCCCTCCGGCACGAGGAACCGGCACTTGTCACGGCGGTCCGGGAACCGCGGTCCGAGGTGTTGACAGCGGTACGGGCTGTTCCTACCGTCACTTAACGCGAACCGGTTCGAACGCCGGGCCGCCTCTCCTCGCCTTCCCTTCCACCCGCACAACCGGCACGGACCCTCCCGGTGAGGTGTCGAACCGGTTCGAACCAGGAGTCGCCGTGAACATCGGTGAGATCGCCCGGCGGGCCGGTGTCTCGCGCAGCACCGTCTCCTACGCGCTGAGCGGCAAGCGCCCGGTCTCGGACGACACCCGCCGCAGGATCCAGCAGGTCGTCGACGAACTGGGCTACCGGCCCAGCGCCAGCGCCCGCGCCCTGGCCAACGGGCGGACCAGCACCATCGGCCTGGTCTTCCCGCCGGCCGGGAACCACTACACGGGGATGCAGCTGGATTTCATCGGCAGCGTGGTGGAGGCCGCCGCGGCCTACGACTACGACGTGCTGCTGTCGCCCAGCGGCGTGGACAGCGACCGGTCCTTCCAGCGGCTGCTGGGGGAGCGGCGGGTCGACGGAGCGATCCTGATGGAGATCCGGCTGGAGGACGACCGGGTGGACCATCTGACCGCCCTGGACTTCCCCTTCGTCGCCATCGGCCGGACCGCCCGGCCGGACGGCGGCTGGTGGGTGGGTCTCGACCACACCGCGCTGGTGGAGGCGTGCGTCCACCACCTGGCGGACCTCGGCCACCGCCGGGTCGCCTTCGTCAACCGTCCCGGGCAACTGCTGCGCAGCGGCTACGAGTCCGCCCACCGGGGCCTGGACGGCTTCACGAAGGCCGCGGCCGAGCGCGGGCTGACGGCCCGTACGTACTGCTGCGGGGACGAGCCGGCCGCCGGCGAGACCTGTCTGCAACAGATCCTGCACGACGACCCGGGTACCACGGCCCTCGTCACGATGAACGAGGCCGCGCTGGGCGGCCTCTACCGGGGCCTTGCCCAGGCCGGCCGCCATGTGCCGCGCGACTTCTCCGTCACCGGGGTCGTGGCCGGCCGCTGGGCGGAGACGGTTACCCCGCCGCTCACCGCGGCGGACGTACCGGCCGAGGAGATGGGCCGGCGCGCCGTGGATCTGCTGGTGGAGCGGCTCGACAACCCCGCGGCACCGCCCCGGCACCACCTCCTCGTACCGCCCGTCTCGCTGCGGGCCAGCACCGGGCCCTGCACGACTGCCTGACCGCTGCCCCGCCCTTCTCGTCACCTCTCGTCACCTCTCGTCACCTCTCGTCACCTCTCGTCACCTCTCGTCACCTCTCGTCACTTCACGTCGGTTCTCGTCACCTCGCCTCACCTCACGGGACGCTCCGCCTGCCCGCCAGGGCCGTTCGGCGTGCCCGCACTCACCTCACTGACCTCACCGTCACGGCCGGCGGCGCCCGCATGCCCGGATCGTCGGCACCCGCATGCCCGGAACGTCGGGCACCCGCGCCTCCAGAACAGAGGAACCCTCGATGAACAGCACCTCCACAAGACGCCTGACCGTCGCGACCCTGACCGCCCTGGCCGTCGTCGGCACCGCCACCGCCTGCGGCTCCGGCTCGGGAAGCGGCGGGACGAAGGCGGCGGACAGCGGCACGTACACCGTCTGGGACCCCTATCCGCAGTTCGCCAAGGGCTCCGCCTGGGTGAAGCTGCTCGACGCCTGTGGCACCAAGGCCGGGGTGAAGATCAAGCGGACCGGCTTCGACACCAGCGACCTGCCGAACAAGGCACTGCTCGCCGCGCAGCAGGCCAACTCCCCGGACGTCCTCGTCGTCGACAACCCCGTGGTGTCGACCCTGGCCGAGGCGGGCGTGCTCACCACCACCGCCGACAACAAGCTCGACACCTCCGCCGTGGACCCCAACCTGCTCGCGGCCGGCCAGTCGGGCGGCAAGACCTACGGCACCCCGATCGGCGCCAACACCCTTGCCCTGTACTACAACAAGAAGGTCCTGAAGGCGGCCGGGGTGGACATCGCCTCGGTCAAGGACTGGCCGTCGCTGACGGCGGCGCTGGAGAAGGTGAAGAAGGCCGGCAAGAAGGGCATCACGTTCTCCGCGATCGGCACCGAGGAGGGCAGCTTCCAGTTCCTGCCGTGGTTCTGGGGCGCGGGCGCGAACCTCACCGCACTCGACTCCACCCAGGCCGTCTCCGCGCTGTCGCTGTGGAAGGGCTGGCTGGACAAGGGCTACGCACCCAACTCAGTGCTCAACAACACCCAGACCACCAGCTGGCAGGAGTTCGCGACCGGCGACTACGCGTTCAGCGAGAACGGCACCTGGCAACTCGCCAACGCGAAGAAGGCCGGACTCGACTACGGCGTCCTGCCGATCCCCGGCGCCGCCTCGGGCACCGCCCCCGCCCCGACCGGCGGCGAGTTCGTCACCATCCCGGTCCAGGGCGACACCGGCCGCTACGCCACCGCGCGCAAGCTCGCGACCTGTCTGACCAGCACCCAGAACCTGTACGACACCGACACCACCCTCTCCTACGTCGCCCCCACCGCCGAGGTCCAGCAGAAGCAGGTGGCGGCCGACGCCGGGCTGAAGCCCTGGGTCGAGGCGGTCAAGGCCGCCAAGGGGCGCACCAGCGACGACCTGGGCACCAAGTACCCGAAGATCTCCGAGCAGTTGTGGAAGGCCGTGCAGTCCGCACTCAGCGGCTCGAAGTCACCGAAGGACGCGCTGGACGCCGCCCAGTCCGCCGTCAAGTAGCCGCATTCCGGAGCCTGTTGATGAGTCACACGACGCAAGTGGGGCGCCGTCGGCCGGTGCCCGCACCCAGCGGCACCGTCCTCCCTCGGGCCGGGCGCCGTGCCCCCTCCCCGCAGTGGGCCGCCTGGGCCTTCCTCACCCCGGTCACTCTCTACCTCGCCCTCTTCTACGCCTATCCGCTCTACCGCAATCTCGACCTCAGCCTGCGCGACTACACCGTCAGGTCCTTCGTCCAGGGGGACGCGCCCTTCACCGGACTGCGCAACTACCGGACCGTCCTCGACGACCCGACCTTCGCCCCGGCCCTGCTGCACACCGTGGTGTTCACCGTCGTGTGCCTCGCCTTCCAGTACGCCATCGGCCTGGCCCTCGCGGTCTTCTTCCACCAGCACTTCCGGCTCTCGGCCACCCTGCGCGCCCTGTTCCTGGTGCCCTGGCTGCTGCCCCTGATCGTGTCCGCCTCCACCTGGTCGTGGATGCTCAACAGCGACTCGGGTGTCGTCAACTCCGCCCTGCACACCGTGGGCATCGGCCCGGTGAACTGGCTGACCTCGCCGTCCTGGTCACTGGCCTCGGTGATCATCGCGAACATCTGGATCGGCGTCCCGTTCAACCTGGTCGTGCTCCACAGCGGCCTGCAGTCCATCCCGGCCGGACTGTACGAGGCCGCCGCCCTCGACGGCGCGGGCGCCTGGCGGCGCTTCTGGAGCATCACCCTCCCGCTGCTGCGTCCGGTGTCCGCCATCACCCTGCTGCTGGGGCTGGTCTACACGCTCAAGGTCTTCGACATCATCTGGATCATGACCAAGGGCGGCCCGGCGGAATCGTCCACGACCTTCGCCACCTGGTCCTACCAGCTCGGCTTCGGCAACCTGCTGCCCGCCTTCGGCCCGGGCGCGGCCGTCGGCAACCTGCTCGTCGCCGCCGCCCTGGTCTTCGGCCTGGTCTACCTCCGGGTCCAGCGCAGACAGGAGGCGTCGTGAACCGGCACAGTCGAAGGACCTGGGGGAAGACCGCCGTCGGCCTCCTGCTGACCGGGATCATGCTCTTCCCCGTCTACTGGATGCTGAACGTCTCCTTCACCCGCGAACAGGACATGCGCAAGAGCCCGCCCGACCTCCTGCCGCTGCACGGCACCCTGGCCGGCTACCGCGCCGTCCTCGCCGAGCAGTTGCCCTACCTCGGCACCAGTCTCGTCATCGGCCTGGGCACCGTCGTCCTGACCGTCGCGCTGTCCGCTCCCGCCGGCTACGCCCTCGCCAAGCTGCGCCCGCGCGGCGGCGGGGTCCTGAGCTTCCTCCTGCTGGCCGCCCAGATGATCCCCGGGATCATCATGGCGATGGGCTTCTACGCCGTCTACCTTCAGCTGGGCCTGCTCCAGTCCGTGCCCGGCCTGATCGTCGCCGACTCCACCCTGGCCGTCCCGTTCGCCGTGCTCGTCTTCACCGCGTTCATGTCCGGCATCCCCGGCGAACTGCTCCAGGCGGCGCGGACGGACGGGGCCGGGCCGCTGCGCACCTTCTGGTCGATCGTGCTGCCGATCAGCCGCAACGCCGTCGTCACCGTGTCCCTGTTCGCGTTCCTGTGGTCGTGGTCCGACTTCGTCTTCGCCTCCACGCTGGTCAACGGCGGCGCCCACGAGCCGATCACACTCGGCATCTACCACTACATCGGCAACAACAACCAGGAGTGGAACGCCATCATGGCGACCGCTGTCGTGGCCTCGCTGCCCGCCGCGGTCATCCTCGTCCTCGCCCAGCGCTACGTCGCCGCCGGCGTGACCGCCGGTGCGGTCAAGGACTGAGCCGCTTCCCTCTCGACGCCCCAGCGCCGCCGAGCCGTCCGCACCCCGGTCGGCCGGTCACTGCCCCCTGCTGCAGAATCGAGTCGCCCTTCATGACCGCCGTCCGACCCGGTCCGGCCTTCTCCGTCCACGACATCCCGTTCAGCACGTACGGATCATGGTTCGGCATATCCCCCGTGGTGGCCGAGAAGACGTACGCCGACGATCTCCACCTCGTCTCGCACCAGAACGGCATGCACGCCGTCCTGCGCCTGACCCCCCTGGACCCGGCCACGGGGGACCGGGCGGAGACCCGTGTCGAGGCGACCCCGGCCCTGCTCGGCTGGGCCGGCACGAGCGGCCGTATCGACCTGGCCTACGGGGCGCCGGACACCGTGCGGCTGCGGGGGAGCGGCCTGGGCGTCAGGGTCGCCGCGGCCGCTCCCGCCCTGACGCCGTTCAGCGGCACGTACTTCTTCCGCGATCCGGCGACGGACGCCCACGTGTTCACGTCGTACGAGACCGGCCGCCGCTACCGCGTCACCGTGGTGTCCGGCACCCTCGCCGAGACGACGGGCGCCCAGGCCCTCGGTCGCGCCGACCGGAGTCTGGTCCTGACCGCGGCGCCGGGCGGGGTCTGGGAGATCGCGATCGAGGAACTCGACACCGCCCGCCCGCCGTTCACGGCCTCGGCGAGCTTCGACGAGGTGGTCGAGGCCGCGCGGGGCGCCTTCGCGGACTTCGTCGACCGGGTCGCCCCATGGCGCTCGTCCGCCACTCCGGCCGCCGAACTCGCCGCCTACGTCCTGTGGTCGGCGACCGTACGCCCCACGGGACTGGTCACCCGGCCCGCCGTACTGATGTCCAAGCACTGGATGGACAAGGTCTGGAGCTGGGACCACTGCTTCAACGCCCTTACCCTGGCGCCCGGTTGCTCCGAACTGGCCATGGACCAGTTCGCCCTGCCCTTCGACCACCAGGACGCGAGCGGCGCCCTGCCCGACTCGGTCACCCACTCCGAGGTACTCCACAACTTCGTCAAACCGCCCATCCACGGCTGGGCCTTCGGCCTGCTGCGCCGCCGACTGCCGACACCGCTGGACGAGACCGAACTCACCAGCACGTACGAACAGTTGGCGCGCTGGACCACCTTCTGGCTCACCGCACGGCGCGCCCCCGGATCCGAACTGGCCCACTACCAGCACGGCAACGACAGCGGCTGGGACAACGCCACCGTCTTCGACCCCGAGCGGGTCGTCGAGACCGCCGACCTGGCCGCCTTTCTCGTCCTCCAGCTCCACGAACTCTCCCAATTGGCAGGGGAGTTGCGGCGGCCTGACGAGAGCAGGCACTGGCAGCGGACCGCCGCGGAGATCCGGACGGCGCTCCTCACGGAGCTGTGGACCGGAGACCGTTTCGTCACCCGGTCGGTCGCCACCGGGGACACCTGGAGCAGCGCGAGCCTGCTCGACCTGATGCCCGTGGTGCTGGGCGAGCACCTGCCCGGCGAGGTCAGCAGCGCGCTGGCCGACCGGATCAAGGCCCACCTGACGCCGTACGGCCTGGCCACCGAACTGCCCGCCTCACCGCACTATCTCGCCGACGGCTACTGGCGCGGCCCGATCTGGGCGCCCGCGACCGTCCTGGTCGAGGACGGCCTGCGCCGGGCCGGTCACCACCGGCTGGCGGACGAGATCAGTGCCCGCTTCCGCGCCCTGTGCGAGACCCATGGCTTCGCCGAGAACTTCGACGCCGTCACCGGCACGGGTCTGCGTGACCGCGCCTACACCTGGACCGCCGCCGGCTACCTGCTGCTGGCCGAGGCCCACGCACACCGAGAGGGCCGCCGCTGAGCGGCCGTCTCCCGCCCCGCTCCGGGGCCGACCGGGCCCCGGTTCATCCCCCCGAGGAGCCGCACGATGACCTCGCCCGCCATTCTCCCCAGACCCACCACCCGCCTGCGGCGCCGGGCAACCGCCTCCGTCGCCGTCCTCCTGACCGCCCTCGCCGCCACCCTGCTGCCCGCCACCCCCTCGCGGGCCGCCAACACCAGCGTCACCGTCGACTTCGCCACCGCCGGAGGCGCCCCCACCTACCACGCCTCCGGAATGATCTACGGTATGACGCCGGACGGCTCACTCCCGCAGGACCACTTCTTCACCGACATCAAGTGGCACTTCATGCGGGCCGGCGGCGCCCAGCTCAACAGCGGCGGCTACGCCACCAGCCTCGCCGACTACCAGACCCGCTGGGCCTCCACCCTCGCCCAGTACAGGCGGACCGTCGCCCTGGGCGGCACCTTCGTCCTGCTGCCGCACGACCTGTGGGGTGCCGACGGCACCACGAGCCAGGGCTGGCCCGGCGACAACGGCGACTGGACGCAGTTCGACGCCTTCGTCACCCAGCTGATCAGCGACGTGAAAGCCAACGGCATGACCGTCGAGTGGGACCTGTGGAACGAGCCGGACGGCAGCGGCTTCTGGGGCGCGTCGCAGACGCAGTACCTGCAGATGTGGTCGCGCTTCTACGCCAAGGTCCGGGCCGCGTTCCCGAGCCAGCTCATCGTCGGTCCCAGCACCGCCGGCCAGCCCAACTCCTCCAACACCTGGTGGACCACGTACCTGTCGTACGTCAAGGCCAACAACGTCGCGCCCGACATCTACAGCTGGCACGACGAGCCCGGCGACCCGGTCACCGACGTCGGCCGCGCCGACTCGACGCTCGCCGCGGCCGGCCTGACCAACACCCGTGCCTACCAGATCAACGAGTACGCCACCCTGTCCATGCAGTCCCCGGGCGGCGGCGCCTGGTTCATCGGCCGACTGGAGCGGGCCGGTGCGGACGGCCTGCGCGGCAACTGGGCCTCCGGCACCGGGCTGCACGACGACGAGGCCAACCTGCTCACCAAGAACAGCGCGGGTCAGTACCTGCCCCTGGGCGAGTGGTTCATGTACCGCTACTACGGCTCCCAGAGCGGCAACATCGTCAACCTCGTCCCCGGCACCAACACCGACGGCCTGGCCACCAAGGACAACACCGCGAAGAACGCGAAGATCCTGCTCGGCAGCAACGGCAACACCGGGACCGTCACCGTCAACCTCACCGGTCTGAACACGACGTCGGTGGTGGAGAGCGGCAAGGTCCGCGCGGTCGTCCAGCGCGTCCCGTACAACAGCGGCGCCGCGGTGACCGGTCCGGAGACCGTCGCCGACACCACCCTGACCGTCAGCGGCAACGCGGCGTCCCTGTCCATCCCTTGGACGACCGCCCAGGACGGCTACACCGTCACCCTGCTCCCGCCGTCGAACACCACCGTCTCCACCGTGGCCGTGAGCCAGAACAGCAGCCAGTGCCTGGACGACACCGGCCTCAGCACCGCCGACGGCACCCAGTACCAGCAGTACTACTGCGAGGGCGGCTACCAGCAGATGCTCGACCTCAAGCCGGTGAGCGGCACCACCAACACCTACACGGTGGTCGACGAGCTCAGCGGCAAGTGCCTCGACGTCTCCGGCGCGTCCACCGCCGACGGCGCCGCCGTCATCCAGTACACCTGCAACGGCGCCACCAACCAGCAGTTCACCCTGAGCCCCGTCACCGCGCTCGGCAACAGCCACGACTACCAGCTGGTCGCCGTGCACAGCGGCAAGTGCGTGGACGTCTCCGACGTCTCCACCGCGCCCCGCGCCCTGGTCCACCAGTGGACCTGCGACGCCGCGAGCGTCCTGACCACGAAGAAGAACCAGATCTGGCGCCTTCTCGGAAAGGCCTGACACCTCTCACCGGGCGGTCGCCGCACGCTGATTCCGTGACATCGGCGGCGACCGCCCGAAATCCTGTTGTCAAATCTCCATCGACGTAGGATCTTGGCCGTTTCCATCGTCCGTTCTGTCAGTGGCCCTTTCCACGAGTGTCCCGTCGCATCGAGCTGTGGCTTGGCGCATTGATCTGTGTGTCGGCCTTGCGGTGCGGGGGCCGAGACAGGTTTGAGTGAGACGGTGTCCCGCTTTGAGGTGGCTCTTGTCTCGTTGCACGTGGCTTGTCGCAATCCAGTGGACATCGTCCTGGTGTGGAAGACGAGGGGGAGCCGCTGAGCGGCAGGGACAGGGGTCCAGGACGCCGTCGAAGGTGTCACCGACGCGGCTCGGTTCATCACCCCGCTGCTGCACTGACGTCGCACAACCGGCAGGTGCGTCTCCCGTACCCGACTCACGGACTCCTCTGACCGGCCGCTGTAACTGGGCGTCAAAGGGGCGCAGGTTCGGATCGTGTCGTCCCGACTTGTGCACCGGTTCTCCGTGAGCACTCCCCGAATTCGACGTAGCCCCTCGGATATCGCGGGAGGGCGCCCGTTTCTTGTCTCTCCCGTGGGTCGCTGAATCCGGTGCGGCCGACACCGGTGCATGATGGCGACCGAAGATCCGGAATGTCCGGCGAACACGGAACGCCTGCGCAAGGGAGACCGGGATGCATTCGCGCTTCGCACGGGGGTGGTCCGCGACCGGATCCTCCCTCGCCGCGCTCGTCCTGACGTCGGGCTGCGGCGCCAGTGCGCAGGACGATGTGCACGTCCACGCGTCGCCGGCGTCGTCCAGGTCGGACGCGGTCTCCCCGTCACCGGCCCTCACCGGACCGGCCACGGCCGCACTGCGGGACCCGGAGCAACTGGTGAGCGAGAACGGACTGCTGAAGACGCGTGTCGTCGTCGAGCGGAAAAAGGTCGAACTCGCGGGCCGGCGGCTTTGGGCCCTGACCTACAACGGTCGGTTCATGCCGCCCACCCTGCGCATCAAGCCCGGAGACCGAATGGAGATCGCATTCGAGAACCGGCTGGACAAGCAGACGAACCTCCATGTGCACGGAATGCATGTCTCGCCGTCGGGGAGTTCGGACAACATCTTCCTGAGCATCGCCCCGGGCCGGACGTACCACTATGCCTACCAGTTCCCCAAGACCCTCGAACCCGGTACCTACTGGTACCACCCGCACGCCCACACGCTCTCCGCGGCCCAGACCGGCGGCGGGATGTCCGGCATCATCGTCGTGGACGGACTGGACAAGTACCTGCCGCCCGAGCTGCGCCACATCACCGAACACGTGATCGCTCTCAAGGACTTCCAGATCGTCCGCGACGAGATCAAGACACAGAACCTGAAGATGGGGGCGCCGACCACCCGCACCGTCAACGGTCAGCTCAACCCGCTCATCACCATCCGGCCCGGCGAGACCCAACTGTGGCGGCTGGCGAACATCAGCTCGAACATCTTCTACAAGGTGGCCCTGAAAGGGCAGAAGTTCCATGTCGTCGCGCAGGACGGCTACCCGGTCAACACGGTCTACTCGGCCGACTCGATCGTCATTCCGGCCGGCGCCCGCTACGACGTACTCGTGCAGGGCGGATCGCGGGGGACACGGCTGCTGGAGACACTGCCGTACAACACGGGGAAGGCCGGCAACCAGTTCCCGCGGGCCGCGCTCGCCACCGTGCGGACCGCCGGCGAGCCGATGACCGCCCAGCCCCTGCCGACCACGTTCGCTCCGGCCGACGACCTGGGCAGAGCTCGTGTCGTCGCCCGCAAGACGATCATCTACACCGAGAACAAGGCGGGCACCAGGTTCTATGTCAACGGCAAGCAGTTCGACCACCGTCGCGTCGACTTCCGGGTCAAGCTGAACACCGTCGAGGAATGGACCATCCGCAACAACACCGACGAGGTGCACTCCTTCCATGTGCACACCAATGACTTCCAGGTGATGAGCATCGACGGGAAGCCGCAGCGGAACTACGGCTTCCAGGACACCGTGGACATCCCCCAGCGGGGGAACATGGTGATCCGGACCCGTTTCCTGGACTACCCGGGCAGGACCGTGCTCCACTGCCACGTCCTCAACCACGAGGACCTGGGCATGATGTCCGTGCTGCAGATCGACAGATAGCCGGCCTGGAACGCCGCCGAGAGGATCCCGAGGATCTGCTCCTCCGCCGGCTGCCGCGGCGCGTTGCGGGTCACCGCGTCGGCGAGGGCGCCCGCGGCGATGGGGCGCAGCAGGTCCGTTGTGACGCCGAGGTCGTGCAGGGGCCGATGGATGCCGAGCGCGCCGGAGATCTCGCGGACCGCGTCGATCGCCGCGCGGGCCCAGTCGCCGTCGGCGGGCGGGGTGAGACGGAACGCGCGGGCGGTCTGCCCGTACGCGTCCTGGGCGGCCGGTGCGCCGAACTCCGGGACTCCTCCAGTACGGCGGCGAGTGCGACGCCGTGCGGGGTGCCGGTGTGGGCGGTGAGCGCGTGGCCGATCCCGTGGACGAGGCCCAGTCCCGAGACGGACAGCGCCTGACCCGCCAGGTGCGCGCCGAGCATCAACCCGGCGCGGGCCTCCAGGTCCGAGCCGTCGCGATGGGCGATCGGCAGCCAGTGGCCGACCATCGCCACCGCCTGGGTCGCGTACGCCACCGACACCGGGTTCGCACCCCGCGAGGCCAGTGACTCGATGCCGTGCACCAGGGCGTCGATGCCGGTGGCGGCGGTGATCCGGGCGGGCAGGCCGAGCGTCAGCTCCGGGTCCAGCAGCGCGATCCGCGGCTTGACCGACGGATGACCGAGGTACACCTTGCTGCGGGCTGCGGGCTGCGGGCTGCGGTGTCCTCGATGACCCCGAAGCCGTTGGTCTCCGCACCCGTTCCCGAGGCGGTCGGAACCGCGATCAGCGGCAGCCCGTCGAGCGCCTCCCGCAGTGCGTCCGCGTCCGCCGCCGACGCGTCCGCGTTCCCGACGAGCAACGAGATGCCCCTGGCCGCGTCCAGGACCGAGCCCCCGCCGAGGGCCACGACGACCGCCGGGCCGAACTCCGGTGCCTGAGAGGCGCCTTGTCGACGCTGCCGGTGGACGGGTTGGCGCCCACCCCGTCGTACTCACCGTGCTCGACGCCCGCCGCGCCCAGCACCTTGACCACCTGGCCGACGACCCCGGCGGCCCGCAGCCCGCGATCGGTCACCACGAAGGCGCGGCTCATACCGAGGGACGAGACCAGGTCCGGGAGATGGGCGAGGCGGCCGGGGCCGAACTCGATACGGCAGGTGGGGTCGACGGTCAGCTGACTGCTGAGGGACTCGCCCGTGGCGTACGGCTCCTGGTGACGCGGGGAAGGGGGGAGGAGGACGGTTCGGCTCAGGCGGGGGCGCTCAGCAGGGCCTCCTCCGGGCGCGGCAGCCGGAACTCCCGTCCGGCCAGGACCTCGTAGAAGCGGACCGGGATCGAGCGCCGACGCGGAAGGTCTCGTCGGTGATCCGCCGTACGGCGTCGAGGAGCCGGTCCTTCACCGAGGCGTGGACGACGACCCGGGAACCGGCGTTGCAGGTCTGTCCCGCGTTGTGGAAGATCCCCCACGCCACGGCGGACGCGGCGGACTCGATGTCGGCGTCGGCCAGGACCAGTTGGGGCGACCTGCCGCCCGCCTCCGCGGCGACCTGCTTGCCGTTCGACTCGCCCGCGTACACCTGGAGGAGCCGGGCCACCTCCGCCGAGCCGGTGAAGGCGATCCTGCCGACCTCGGGATGGCGGCCGAGGGCCTGACCGTCGCCATGTCGTCCCGCGTCGAGCCCTCGCCGCCGGTCGGGTTGAACGCACCGAGAGCGGCGGCCGCGGTGCCGCCGGCGGTCATACCGAGCACCCTGCGGCGCGTCCAGGGGCAGGTGCGGTGGGAGTTGGGCATGCGGGAACCCCGTACGTGGGGGAAATGGAGTCGGGCGGGCCTGGTTCAACACGTGAGGTGAGTGGTGAAACCAGTGGGGCGTCAAGGCGAGCCGCAGGACTGGACGTAGCGTGAGTCCGTCAACGTACGCCCGCACACCGGGAGTCCAGGATGGCCCGCTCCGAAGCCCGCGTCACCACCGACCGCCCCGCCCGCTATGCCAAGCAGCTCGCCTCACACCTCGGCCGCCGTGCGCAGACCGACTGGGACGAGGAGAGCGGCCTGGGCACGATCGCCTTCGAGAACGGCGGCACCGGCACCCTCTTTGCCGGCGAGGGCGCGCTGCTGCTCGCGGTGGAGGCGGACGCCGAGCACCTCGACCTCCTGGAGGCCGTCGTCGGCCGGCACCTGGTGCGCTTCGGCGCCCGCGACGAACTCCTCGTCGAATGGCACCGCGACAACGGCGACCCGGGCACCACCCAACGCAACGCCGAGGACCCGATGCCTCACTGAACTAGTCGAACTGGCTCGGCAGTGGTGCCGGGGTCTTGCCGGACAGGACGTCCTTGAGGCGCTGTGCGCCGTTCTGCAGGGCCAGCATGGTGCTGTCGTGGTCGACGCCGGAAAGGCCGCCGTTGGTGACCGCGGCCCCGGAGGCGCCGACGCGGAACACCGCGACGTCCAGGGTGGTCTTGGCGGGCTGCCCGTTCGGGGTGCCCTGGACGGTGACCGTGAGCGCCGCCAGCGCGTCGCCCGCCTTCGGCGGCTCCTTGTACTCGACGACCTGCACGGTGCGCGGGCTGCCGTCGGCGGCGGTCGCGGTGAACTGGTTGCACTTCTCCGGCAGGGACTTCAGCCAGTCCAGTGTGGCGTTCAGGTTGGCCGAGCCGTAGTCGCCGACCTGGTAGAGCAGCCGGGAGTCCTGCGAGGTGAACCCGCGCAGTCCCGAGGCCCCGGTGGTGCGGCCGAGGAGGCTGTCGGAGTACAGGCCGTCGAGCAGCCGCTGGCAGTCGGCGGCATCGGCCTTGGCGGTGAGGAACTGCGCCACGTCGACCTTGCCGACCAGCATCGTGTTGCGCCAGGTGGCGGCGTCGTTGGCCAGCTGCCAGTCATCCTCGATGTCGGCCGGCGTGATCAGCGCGGCCTGTGCGCCCGCCCCCGTGAGGGCGGGGGTCGCGGACGGGGCGGGGGAGCGCTCGGCGGCCGGTGAGACGGTCGAGGCTTCGGGGGTGCCGCTCCCGTCCGCACAGGCCGCCGTGGCGAGCAGGGTCCCCGCCGCCAGGGCCGAGGCGAGAACACGCGCGGGTCGGGACGGACGGGTCATCGCGACTGCCTCCTCGGGAACGCGGTACGTCACTCCGGGGAAGGCGCTGGCGCGTCCCGCCACGAGAGAACGTCGGTACGTGCCTCCACGCCACCATCCGGCACGACTGCCGACCACCCGCACGTGTCATTCGGGTGAGCGTCGTGGGCCGGTGAGGCGGTGACCGGTGATCTGGACCCGTGAGTGTCATGAACCCGGAGCCGTGATCCGTACCCTGCGGCTGCCGCAGCGCGGGCACACCGCGTCGGCGAGCGGCGACCGTACGGCCCGGCCCGCCTCGTCGACGTACTCCAGGGTGCTCTGCAGGCCCGGGTCGGCTGTCGGGTCGGTGAAGAAGACCGCCTGGAAGACGGCCTCCCAGACCTTGCCGCAGCTCCCGCAGGTGAACACGAAGGTCTCGGGCACGGCACCGGGCACCGGCCCGGGACCCGGGGGCTCGGTCATCGGATCCGGCTCCTGTCGCTCGGCCTGCTTCTCCAGCGGACAGCCCCGCCCGGCCGACGGCAAGTCGGCGCCGGGTGTCCCAGGCGTGGACGCCCTCTTGACGCCGGGCGGAGGCCGATCGACACTCCAGATGGGAATCCTAGTGAAAAGGTAGGGAAAGATGGGTCGCCTGCGGACGGTCACCGGCAGACAGCGCCGTGAGAGCCGTACGCCCTGCCCGGCCCCCCTGCTCACCTCCCGCCTGCACATCGATCTGCTCCGTGTCTGCAGCGCCATCAGCCGCAGAGGCTGAGCGCCCGCCCTCAGCCGTACGAGCCGAGCGCCCACCCATCGACGAACGCTTCCGCCGCGCGTACGTCCGCGCGCCCGCACCCGGGGAGACGCATGTCCATCACTCCGCTCGCCGCCATCCCGTCCGTCCGTACCGCCCCCGCCTTCCGGGGACGCATCGGCCAGGACGCGCGCAGCGGCCACTACGCAGTGCCGCGCCGCTACCGGCTCCACCTCGCCACCGCCTGTCCCGACGGCCTCCGTATCGCCGTCGGCCACAGCCTCCTGGCCCTGGACGACTGTTGTCCGGTCACCTTCCTGCCCGCCGTCCCCGACTGTCCCGACGGCAGTCACGCGGCCCTGCGCCCGCTGTACGAGGCGAGCGCCCACCACTACTCCGGTCCGGCCCTCGCGCCCGTGCTCAGCGACGACTGGTCCGGGCGGATCGTCAGCAACCACGGCCGCGACATCCTGCGCGACCTGGACCGTCACTTCGGCGACGGCGTCACCCGGCTCTATCCGTGCGGCGCCGAAGCGGAGATCGAGGCCGTCGAGCGGCTGTGCTCGCAGGGCATCGAGCAGGCGGCGCAGCGCGCCGGCCGCGAGGGCGGCGACCCGGCGGCGCTCGACGTCCTGCTCACCGCGCTCGGCGAACTGGAGCGCCGGCTGACCGGCGTGGAGTTCCTGGTGGGCGGTCAACTCACGGCAGCCGACGTGGAGTTGTGGGTCGCGCTGGTGCAGCTCGACACCGTGCACCGCAACCACCTGGACGCCTCCGCCGTGCACCGCATCGCCGACCATCCCGCGCTGTGGGCCTACGCCCGGCGGCTGGCCGGGCACCCCGCCTTCGGCGTCCACCTCGACCTCGACGGCATCTCCCGCCGCCACCAGGGCCGTTGCCAGGGCCTGGAAGCCGCCGGTGCGGCCGTCCAGATCCTGGACTGGACGGGGCATGCGGCGGACACTTCCCGCAGGTGAGAGCGGCCCGGACCGTTCCACCAACCGGACAGCCGTTGACATTCGTTCGGGCGGATGACTTACTTACGGCCAGAACGGTCAAGAGCGTCAGCATCAAGCCCTGGCTTGCTGACCGGCAACCCTCGCTTCGCGGTGGGGTGCCCCAGGTGACGACCCGACCGGATGACGACGTTCGGTAAGCGCGAGGCCCTTCGGGCCATCCCGACAGTGACAGGTGGCGGACATGTACGCAGCTCCCAGGACGGCCCGGCGCCGCCCCCAGGGCTGCGTACAGCCGTACCCGAACCCGCTGGTCGCCGACCGTGCCGTCGACCTGCTCCGCGTCAACAGTGCCCTGTGTAGCGCGTGTACCGCACCGGGCTGTGCCCGCTGTCGGGTCTGACCAGGCCTTTTCGCCCAGTACCCGCAGCTTCGCGTCTCAGCGTTCCTGACCCAAGCACCGGCCGTCCGGTGTGACGCCGTCCGCCCAGCCCCCGTGTCCCGCGCGCCCCCGCAGCATCGAGCCGTGCCCGAACACGGTCCTGTGCCGCGTCCCCGGCCGTGGGATCCGGGGTGTCCGACTCCGCCGGAGCCCACCATGAGTGAACCCCCAGGCGCCACCATCGCCGCCCCCGAGGCACCGCCCACTGACAAACCGTCAAAACCCCTCGCAGCGCAGCGGGTCACCCCGCTGCGCAGACCGGGACGGTGGATCGCCACCGCCGTCGTCCTGGTGCTGGCCGCCCAGTTCGTTCACGGACTGGTGACCAACCCCTTCTACCAGTGGGACCGTTGGGGCTACTGGTTCCTGCGGCCGACCATCCTCGACGGGCTGGTCATCACCCTCGAAGTCACCGCCTACAGCGCGGTGCTGGGCCTTCTCGGCGGCGTCCTGCTGGCCCTGGCCAGGCTCTCGAAGAGCCCGGTGCTGCGCGCGGTCAGCTGGACGTACGTCTGGGCGCTGCGCTCCATCCCGCTCATCGTGGTGCTGCTCTTCCTCTACAACTTCAGCGCCCTGTACAGGACGTTGAGCGTCGGTGTCCCGTTCGGTCCGGCCTTCTTCTCCTTCGACGAGTCGAAGCTCGCCACCGACATGGTCATCGCCGTCATCGGCCTCAGCCTCAACGAGGCGGCCTACGCGGCCGAGGTGGTCCGCGGCGGTATCCTCTCCGTGGACCAGGGCCAGCACGAGGCGGCCGCCGCGCTCGGTCTGCCCAAGGGCTACCAGTTCCGGAAGATAGTCTTCCCGCAGGCGCTCAGGTCGATCATCCCGAACTACGTCAACCAGCTCATCGGCCTGATCAAGAGCACCTCGCTGGTCTTCTACGTCTCGCTGCTCGACCTCTTCGGCACCGCGCAGAGCATGGGCTCCACCTACCCCGGCGACATCGTGCCGCTGCTGCTGGTGGTCACCGCCTGGTACCTGATCCTCACCAGCGTCGTCTCGGTGATCCAGTTCTACGTCGAGCGGTACTACGCCCGGGGCGCCACCCGCTCCCTGCCGCCGACGCCCCTGCAGAAACTGCGGGCCGGCCTCACCGACCTGCGCGCCCGCATCCGCCGGGAGGCCGCCGTATGAGCACCGTCGACACCCTGGGGACGGCCCCCGCCGCCCTGGAGATCCACGACGTCCACAAGTGGTACGGCGCCCACCGCGTCCTCGACGGCGTCGACCTGACCATCCGCCCCGGCGAGGTCACCGTCGTCATCGGCCCGTCCGGTTCCGGCAAGTCCACTCTCCTCAGGGTGGTCAACCACCTGGAGAAGCCCGAGATCGGCTACGTCAGCATCAACGACGAGCTGATCGGGGTGAAGCGGCAGGGCGAGAGGCTCAAGGAGCTGAGCGAGCGCGCCATCCTGGCCCAGCGCGGCCGGATCGGCTTCGTCTTCCAGAACTTCAACCTCTTCCCGCACCTGACCGCGCTGGACAACGTGGCCGCCGCCCCCGTCGCCACCGGAAAGCTGACCAAGCCCGAAGCCCAGGCGCTGGCCAAGGAACTCCTCGAACGCGTCGGCCTCGGCGAACGCGTGGGCGCCTACCCCCGGCAGCTGTCCGGCGGCCAGCAGCAGCGTGTCGCCATCGCCCGCGCCCTCGCCCTGCGCCCCGGCGTCATCCTCTTCGACGAGCCCACCTCCGCCCTGGACCCCGAGCTCGTCGGCGAGGTCCTCTACGTCATCAAGGACCTGGCCACCAGCGGCACCACGCTCGTCATCGTCACCCACGAGATCGGCTTCGCCCGCGAGATCGCCGACCGGGTCGTCTTCATCGACGGCGGCAGGATCGTCGAACAGGGCCCGCCCTCCGAGGTCCTCGACAAGCCACAGCACGAGCGGACCAGGGACTTCCTCAGCAAGGTCCTCTGAATCAAGGTCCTCCGCCGCAAGGCGCTCTGACGCAAGGCGCTCCGGCCTCCGGCCGCACCCCTCGACTTCCCCTCACGCCCTCACCCTCATCACCGGCACCGACAAGGAACGGCCATGTCTACCCACTTCACCCGACGCAGCCTGATCAGAGGCATCACCGCGGCCACCGCCGTCGCCTCCCTCGCCACCGGGCTCGCCGCCTGCGGTGGCAACAGCGACGCGGCCACCACCACCGGCACCGCCAAGTCCGGCGAGGTCGTCGTCGGCCAGGTGTCCAACGGCGCCGCCACCCAGACCACCATCAAGGTCTCCGAGGTCAAGTCCATCAGCGCCGAACTGCCCGCCGCCGTCAAGAAGAGCGGCAAGCTGGAGATCGGCATCGGCGCCCTGCCCGCCGGCTTCCCGCCGCTGGCCTTCACCGGCAGCGACCAGAAGACCCTGACCGGCTCCGAGCCCGACCTCGGCCGCCTGGTCGCCGCGGTCCTCGGACTCGAGCCCGAAGTCCAGAACTCCACCTGGGAGAACCTGTTCGTCGGCATCGACAGCGGCAAGGTCGACGTGGCCTTCTCCAACGTCACCGACACCGAGGAGCGCAAGAAGAAGTACGAGTTCGCGTCCTACCGGCAGGACAACCTCGCCTTCCTCGTACCGAAGAAGAGCACCTGGAACTTCGACGGCAACTACGAGAACCTCGCCGGCAAGACGATCGCCGTCGGCTCCGGCACCAACCAGGAGAAGATCCTCCTGGAGTGGAAGGCGAAGCTCGCCAAGGAGGGCAAGAAGCTCAACGTCAAGTACTTCCAGGACAGCAACAGCACCTACCTTGCCGTGTCCAGCGGCAAGGTCGACGCCTCCTTCGGCCCCAACCCCGGCTTCGCCTACCACAACCGACAGACCGCGAACACGCCCAACGCCACCCGCACCGCGGGCACCTACTCCGGCGCGGGCGCCAGCCTCCAGGGCCTGATCGCGGCCACCGCGAAGAAGGACAGCGGCCTCGCCAAGCCCCTTGCGGACGCCATCAACTATCTGATCAAGAACGGTCAGTACGCCGAGTGGCTCAAGGCGTACAACCTCTCCAACGAGGCTGTCGCCAAGTCCGAGGTCAACCCGCCCGGGCTGCCGCTGGACAACTCCTGACCCACCGCACGCAGGGGGACCCGGCCGCCGCCCCGCGGCAGGGTCCCCGAGCGCGGTACACCGCAGCGTCGCACCCCGGAGACCGTCACCGATGTCCGCCACTCGCATCGAAGCCCCCTCCTCGCACCCCGAAGCCCTCCCTCCCTCCCACGTCCTCGACAACCCCGCCTGGGCCGCCCTCACCGGCCCGCACGCCCACTTGGCCGAACGGGTCGGCAGGGCCGCCCGCTACCCCGCCGACGTGGCCGGCTTCCACGCCGTCGCCGACGCCGGCGACCCCCGGGCCTGGGCCGACCTGGCATCCCTCGTCGGCCCCGGCGGCACCGCCGCGGTGCGGGGTGTGACCGAGGCACCCGACGGCTGGGAGATCCTCCGCATCGGCAACGGCGTCCAGCTCGTCGACACCGGCCTGCGCGCCGAGCCCGCCCCCGAAGCCGTACGACTCGGCCCGGAGGACGTGCCCGAGATCCTGGACCTGGTCGCCCGCACCGAGCCCGGCCCCTATCTGCCGCGCACCATCGACATGGGTACCTACCTGGGCATCCGGCACCGCGGCAGGTTGATCGCCCTCGCCGGGGAACGGCTGCACCCGCCCGGCTGGACCGAGATCAGCGCCGTGTGCACCGACCCAGGTCACCGCGGCCGGGGGCTGGCCACCCGCCTCGTCCGCGCGGTCGCGGCCGGCATCAGGGAGCGCGGCGAGCAGCCCTTCCTGCACGCCCGGGCCGACAACGCCGACGCGATCCGGCTGTACGAGTCGATCGGCTTCACCCTGCGCCGCCGCACGGTCTTCGCGCTCGTACGGCACACCGGAACCACCGTCCGGCGAGAGCCCGGCGCAACCGCCGTCCGGCAAGAACCCGCCGCAACCGCCGTCCGGCACCGGCAAGAGCCCACCGCGGCCGCCGGCCGGCGAAAGCCCACACCGGCCGCCGGCCGGCAACAGCCCACACCGGCCGTCGGCCAGGAAGAAACGGAACAGCCGTGCCGTTGAACCCGTCGACGGCGGAAGACGACCGGGCGGAGGCACGGCACATGACACGTGTACTCCGCTCCGCCCGCCTCCACTCCCGGCCCCATATCGACCTCCAGCGCGTGGCCGGCGCGCTCTGTAGTGCCTGACCCGGTACCCCCAGCTGCGCCCTCCCCGGTCGGCGTGCCCTCGTACGGATCTTCAGGAAGGCACCTTTGTGTCCTCAGCACCCCTTTCTCCCCTGCATCTCGCCGTCGCCCTCGACGGCACCGGCTGGCACCCCGCCTCCTGGCGCGAGCCGGTCGCCCGCCCCCGTGAGCTGTTCACCGCCGGATACTGGGCCGACCTGGTCGCCGAGGCCGAGCGGGGGCTACTCGACTTCGTCACCATCGAGGACGGCCTCGGCCTGCAGTCCTCGCACTACGGCGAGCTGGACGGCCGTACCGACCAGGTCCGCGGCCGCCTGGACGCCGTCCTGATCGCCTCCCGTATCGCACCCCTGTCCAGCCACATCGGCCTGGTGCCGACGGTGATCGCCACCCACACGGAGCCGTTCCACATCTCCAAGGCGATCGCCACGCTCGACTACGTCAGCACCGGCCGCGCCGGGGTCCGGGTGCAGGTCTCCGCCCGCCCGCACGAGGCGGACCACTTCGGCCGGCGCACGTTCCCGCCGATCTCCCTGACGGAACTGCGCACCCCGGCCGGGCAGGAGCGGCTCGCCGAGCACTTCGACGAGGCCGCCGACCACATCGAGGCCGTGCGCCGTCTCTGGGACAGCTGGGAGGACGACGCCGAGATCCGGGACGCGGCGACCGGGCGCTTCATCGACCGCGACAAGCTGCACTACATCGACTTCGAGGGCGGCAAGTTCAGCGTCAAGGGCCCCTCCATCACCCCGCGCCCGCCGCAGGGGCAGCCCCTCGTCACCGCCCTCGGCCACCAGACCGTCCCCTACCGCCTGATCGCCCGTCAGGCCGACGTCGGCTACGTCACCCCGCACGACACCGCCGACGCCCGCGCGATCGTCGCCGAGATCCGCGCCGAACAGGAGGCCGCCGGACGGGCCGGCGACACCGTGCACGTCTTCGGCGACCTGGTGGTCTTCCTGGACGACGACCCGGCCACGGCCACCGCCCGCAAGGAGCGCCTCGACACCCTGGACGGCGGCGCGCTGACCAGCGACGCCCGGATCTTCACCGGCACGGCTGCCCAACTCGCCGACCTCCTGGAGGAGTTCGCGGCGGAGGGGCTGTCCGGCTTCCGGCTGCGGCCCGCCGTCCTCGGCCACGACCTGCCGCGCATCACACAGGACCTGGTCCCCGAACTCCAGCGCCGCGGCCGCTTCCGGACCGCCTACGAGGCCGACACCCTGCGCGGACTCCTCGGGCTCTCCCGCCCCGCCAACCGCTATGCCGCCGCCCTCGCCTGAGCCGGAAGGACCGCACACCGTCATGAGCAAGCCGCTGAAGCAGATCCACCTGGCCGCGCACTTCCCGGGTGTCAACAACACCACCGTGTGGAGCGATCCGGCCGCCGGCAGCCACATCGAGTTCAGCTCCTTCGCGCACTTCGCGAGGACCGCCGAACGCGCCAAGTTCGACTTCCTGTTCCTCGCCGAGGGCCTGCGGCTGCGCGAACAGGGTGGGAAAATATACGACTTGGATGTGGTCGGTCGCCCCGACACCTTCACGATCCTCGCCGCACTGGCCGCCGTCACCGACCGTCTCGGCCTGACCGGCACCATCAACTCCACCTTCAACGAGCCCTACGAGGTGGCCCGCCAGTTCGCCAGCCTCGACCACCTCTCCGCCGGCCGGGCCGCCTGGAACGTGGTCACCTCCTGGGACGCCTTCACCGGTGAGAACTTCCGGCGCGGCGGCTTCCTGCCGCAGGATGAGCGCTACTCCCGCGCCAAGGAGTTCCTCACCACCGCGAACGAGCTCTTCGACTCCTGGCACGGCGACGAGATCCTCGCCGACCAGGCCACCGGCACCTTCCTGCGGGACGCCGGGGCCGGCTCCTTCGTGCACAAGGGCGCCCAGTTCGACATCCACGGCCAGTTCAACGTCCCGCGCTCCCCGCAGGGCCGCCCGGTGATCTTCCAGGCCGGCGAGTCCGACGAGGGCCGCGAGTTCGCCGCCTCCAGTGCCGACGCGATCTTCAGCCGGTACGCCACCCTCGACGCCGGCCAGGCCTTCTACACGGACGTGAAGTCCCGCCTCGCCAAGTACGGCCGGGCCCCCGGCGACCTGCTCATCCTGCCCGCCGCCAGCTTCGTCCTCGGCGACACCGACGAGGAGGCGGAGGAGATCGCCCACCAGGTGCGCAGGCAGCAGGTGAGTGGCGCCACCGCCCTCAAGCACCTGGAGTTCGTCTGGAACCGGGACCTGTCGGCCTACGACCCGGAAGGCCCGCTGCCGGACGTCGATCCGCTGGTGGCCGAGGAGCACATCTCCCGGGGCCGGGCCCAGGTCAGGATGTACCGCGACCCGATCGCCATCGCCCGTGAGTGGCGGGAGCTGGCCGAGGCCAACAAGTGGTCCATCCGCGACCTGGTGATCAACACCGGCAACCGGCAGACCTTCGTCGGCTCCCCGGCCACGGTGGCCAGGACGATCAACGACTTCGTTCAGGCGGACGTCGCCGACGGCTTCATCCTGGTCCCGCACATCACCCCCGGCGGCCTCGACGGCTTCGCCGACACGGTCGTACCGCTGCTCCAGGAGCAGGGTGTGTTCCGCACCGAGTACGAGGGCACCACCCTCCGCGACCACCTGGGCCTCGCGCACCCCGACGAGAAGCGCAGCGAGCGGGCCGCGTCATGAAGTTCCTGGCGATCACCCTGATCGTGCACCGCCCGGATCCGCTCACCGGCGTCCGGAAGCCGACCCACGACCGGTTCCGCGAAGTGCTCGACAACGCCGTGCTCGCCGAGGAGCTGGGCTTCGACGGCTTCGGGGTGGGGGAGCGGCACGAGCGGCCGTTCATCTCCTCCTCCCCGACCGTCGTCCTCAGCCATGTCGCCGCCCTCACCCGGCGCATCCGCCTCATCACCGCCGTCACCACGCTCAGTCTGCTCGACCCGGTCCGTGCCTACGAGGACTACGCGACCCTCGACCACCTCTCCGAGGGCCGGCTGGACCTGATCATCGGCAAGGGCAACGGCACCGCCCAGCGCGAGCTGTTCCACGTCACCCCCGAGGACCAGTGGGACCGCAACGCCGAGAGCTACGAGGTGTTCCGGCGGCTCTGGCGCGAGGACAGGGTGACGGCACGGACCCGGTTCCGGCCGGAACTGACGGACGCCGAGGTCTGGCCGCGCCCCTACCAGCGGCCGGTCCGGGTCTGGCACGGCAGCGCGACCAGCAAGGAGTCCGTGGACCTCGCCGCCCGCTACGGCGACCCGCTGTTCTCCGCCAACGTCACCAACCCCATAGAGCCGTACGCCGAGCTGATCCGGTACTACCGCGAACGCTGGGAGCACTACGGCCACGACCCGGCGGACATCGCCGTCGGCGCGGGCACGGCGGGCCTCTACGTGGCGCCGACCTCGCAGGAGGCGCTGGAGGTGTACCGGCCGGTCTTCGAGAGCAACCTCGCGTTCCAGAAGAAGGCCGGTCTGCCGGTGGTCTTCGAGACGGCCGAGGACTTCGTCGAGCGCAGCTCGGCCCTGATCGGCAGCCCGCAGCAGATCATCGACAAGGTCCGCCGCTACCACGGGCAGTTCGGGCACACCGTGCTGCATCTGCACGCGGACGCGGGCGGGCTGACGGACGCCCAGCACCGTGACTCCCTTGAGCTGTTCCAGTCCGCGGTCGCGCCCGTGCTCCGTGCGGAGATCCCGGACCCGCCGTTCGCCTGGGCCCCCGTGCTGCCGGCCGCCGAGGAGCCCGCGCATGTCTGACATCCCCCTCGGCGTCCTCGACCTGGTGCCGATACCGAGCGGCGCCTCCGCCGCCGACGCCCTGCGCAACTCCATCGAACTCGCCCAGCGGGCCGAGGAGTTCGGCTACGCCCGGTACTGGTTCGCCGAGCACCACCTCAACCCGGGCGTCGCCGGCACGTCCCCCGCGGTCGTCCTCGCGCTGACCGCGGCCGCGACCTCCACCATCCGGCTGGGCTCCGGCGCCGTACAACTCGGCCATCGCACCGCGCTGTCCACGGTCGAGGAGTTCGGCCTGGTCGACGCCCTGCATCCGGGCCGCCTCGATCTGGGCCTGGGCCGCTCCGGCGGCCGTCCGCCGGCGGCGAAGGCGGCCCCGGCGGCGACCGCGACCCCCGTGGTCGACGGCCGGGCACCGAACGGCCTGCTGATCCCGCCCCGCTTCTCCTTCGCCCGCCTCCTCGGCTCACCGCGCATCGCGCTCCAGCGCAGCCTGCTCCTGCTCCCGAACGCAGAGTCCCAGGAGTACGCCGAGCAGATCGACGACATCCTCGCGCTGCTCGCCGGCACCTACCGCACCGAGGACGGCGTCGAGGCCCATGTCGTGCCCGGGGAGGGGGCCGACGTCGAGCTGTGGATCCTGGGCAGCAGCGGCGGCGAGAGCGCCGAGGCCGCGGGCGCCCGGGGCCTGCGCTTCGCCGCCAACTACCACGTCAGCCCGGCCACCGTCCTGGAGGCGGTGGACGGCTACCGGTCCTTCTTCCAGCCCTCCGACCACCTCGACAAGCCGTACGTCAGCGTCTCCGCCGATGTCGTGGTCGCCGAGGACGAGGCCACCGCCCGCGAACTCGCCACCGGCTACGGCCCCTGGGTCCGCAGTATCCGTACGGCCGAGGGCGCCATCCCCTTCCCCACCCCCGAGGAGGCCCGGGCCCACGTCTGGACGGACGAGGACCGCGAACTCGTCCAGGACCGCCTGGACACCCAGTTCGTCGGCAGCCCGCAGCAGGTCGCCGACCGGCTGGAACAGCTCCAGGAGGCCACCGGCGCCGACGAGCTGCTCATCACGACGATCACCCACGGCCGACGCGACCGCGTCCGTTCGTACGAACTCCTCGCCGAGGAGTGGGCGCGGCGCTGACCTCCGGTCAGACCTCCGCCGCGACCAGCTCCAGCAGCCCGCGCCCCGCCCGCCCCGAGAACCACTCGGCATGCCCGACGTAGTACTCGTACGCCAGCCGGGTGTTCTCGGCCGAGCGGGTCACCCCGTGGAAGTAGTCCAGTTCGGAGAGCGCGAACTCGGCGTGGACCAGCGGGAGCAGGGCGGGCAGTGCCGCCGACTCGGCCGGTGAGAGGGGGCGGACCGACTGGTAGCCGTGCAGCAGCGCCACCGCGTCCCGCTCCCGCACCGGGCGGTCGGGGGCCAGCCACTGCACCGTGTTGCGTTCCAGCGCGGTGGCCAGGTCGTGCACGGCGGTCGTGCGGTCGCTCATGCCGAAGTCCAGGACCGTGGACACCGCACCGTCCTCGCCCCACAGGAGATTGGACGCGTGCCAGTCGTTGTGGGTCCACAGGGGCGTTAGACCGGACAGGTGGGGAGCCAGCCGCTCGTGCAGCGGAAGGAGGACGCGTGCGGTGTCCTCGCGCCAGGGAAGGTCCGCCAAGGCCCCTTCCAGGTGCGGCCGTTCGGAGACGTACCCGTCCAGCGCCGACCAGGGGTCCGGGGCGGCGAACACCGTGAAGGAGGCCACCAGCGGGCGCGGCGCGCGGCGCGGCGCGGTGAAGCCCTCCGCCGCCAGGTGCAGCCGGGCCAGCGCCTCGCCCGCCGCCCGGGCGTGGGCCGGTCCGGCGAAGGGCGACCAGGACAGGGCGTCCCCGTACAGGTCGGTGCCGGTACCGGCCGAGTGCACCTCGTACGTCCACTCGCCGCGTCCCACCGCGTCCAGCACCTCCACCACCGGCACCCCGTGCTCCCGCAGATGGCGCAGGAAGGCGTGCTCCTCGGCCAAGCCTGCCAGGGTGCGTACGGAGACATGGTGCCGCTTCACGAACAGGCGCCGCCCGTCCCGCTCCACGACGGCCGCCGCCGACAGCGGGCGCGGGCTGCGCCACAGCACCCGCGCCGGACCCACCACGTCCGTGACCTCGACCTCGGTCAGCGCCGGCCAGTCCGGCTCGACCAGGTCGGTGCCCATTCCGTGGGCGAGATGCGTACTCACGGTGCCGTCACCGCCGTCGTGCCGCGCAGGGCGTCCAGGACCCGGCGTTCCACGGCCGCGAACTCCGGTGCGGTGAAGTCCCGTTCACCGTGCGGCAACGGGACCTCCACCCGGTCGACCACCGTGGCCGGGCGCGGCGACAGCACGTGGACGGTGTCGGCGAGCAGCACCGCCTCCCGGATGTCATGGGTGACCAGGACGACCGTCCAGCGGTGGCGCTGCCACATCCCGGCCAGCCACAGTTGCAGCTCCGTGCGGGTCAGCGAGTCCAGCGCGCCGAACGGCTCGTCGAGCAGCAGCACCGGCCGCTCCAGGACCACCGTGCGCAGCAGCGCGGCCCGTTGCCGCATACCTCCGCTGAGCTCGGACGGATACGCCCGCTGGAAGCCGTCGAGCCCGAAGTCGGCGAAGAGCGCCCCGGCCCGCGCCCGTGCCTCCTTCTTCCGCACTCCCTGTGCCTCCAGGCCCAGCGCCGTGTTGTCCAGCACGGTCCGCCACGCGAACAGCAGGTCCTTCTGCGGCATGTAGGCGACCTTGCCGGAGGCCACCCCGGCCGGTTCGCCCTCCACCAGCACCTGCCCGGAGGTGGGCGCGTCCAGCCCCGACACCAGGTTGAACAGCGTGCTCTTGCCGCTGCCGCTCGGCCCGATGACGGCCGCGAACTCACCGGGTTCCACGGCGAGTTCCAGATCCCGCAGGACGTCGAGCGTCCCGAAGGACTTGCCCACGCCCCGCACCCGCAGCCCGCTCACGACCGCCGCTCCTTCCGCTCCCAGGGCAGCACCAGCCGCTGCACCAGATACGTCGCACCGAACAGCGCGACGCTCAGCGCGGCCGTCACCGCCACCGCCGCGAACACCAGATCCGTCCGGAACGCGCTCTTCTGCGCCTGCATATAGATCCCGAGCCCCGACTCGGCGCCCGCGTACTCCGCGAACACCGCGCCGACCACCGCGTAGGTGATGCTCACCCGCAGTCCGGTGAAGAAGTACGGCATCGCGCCCGGCACCCGCACCAGCCGGAACGTCCGCCACCGTCCCGCCCCCAGCGACCGCAGCAGCCGCATCGCCTCCCGGTCGGTCGCCGCGAACCCGGCGGCCAGGTTGGCGGTCAGCGGGAAGAACGTCGTCAGCGTCACCACCAGCATCTTCGGCAGCAGCCCGAAGCCGAACCAGATGATCAGCAGCGGCGCCACGGCGACGACCGGGATCGTCTGCGAGGCGACCAGCAGGGGATACAGGCCCCGGCGGGCGGCGGACGAGAAGTCCAGCACCACCGCCACCAGCCAGGCCGCCGCGAACGACAGCGCGAAGCCCAGCAGCGTCTCCTGCAGTGTGGGCAGCGTCTGGGCCCACAGGTCGGCGCGGTTCGCCCAGCCCTGTTCCAGTACCCGGGCGGGGGAGGGGAGCGTGGTCGGATCGACGCCGGCCGTCGTGACGTACAGCTGCCAGCCGCCGACCAGCACGGCAAGCACCAGCAAGGGCGGCCACAACGACCGCAGTACGGCGCTCACTTGGTGTCCGGGAGATAGGCGTCGGTGAAGAACGCGGAGGTGTCCGGCGCCTTCGTCAGCTTCTTGCCGTTCGCGTCGACGAGCAGCCCGGCGCCGTACTCGAAGTCGGCGAAGGCCTTCCAGCGCGCCGCGCTCTGGGTGCCGGTCGTGCCGTCGGCGCCCTTGTAGTACTCCTTGGCCAGCAGCCGTGAACTCTCCTTCACCAGGCGTGTGTTGGTGAGCACGCTCTTGTTGGCGGCGATGAGGAGATCGGCGGACTGATCCGGGTGGCCGGCCGCGTAGCGGTACCCCTTGTCGACGGCCGCGAGGAACTTCCTCGCCACCGCCGGGTTCTTCTTCAGGAACTGGTCGGAGGACGCGATCAGCGTCGAGTAGATCGCCGGGAAGCCGTAGTCGGAGAGCTGGAAGTCCTTGAGCGGCTTGCCGCTGAGCTTCGCCTCCAGGCCCTCCCAGGTCGGCATCGGCATCGCGAAGTCCGCCTTGCCCGCGTAGAGCGCCGCGTAGGCGGAGGTGTTGAGGGTGACCTGCTTGAAGTCGCCCTTGCCGCCGGCGTTCTCGATGACCTTCTGGAGCAGCGGCTTCTCGTAGGGGGCGCCGAAACCGGCGTACGTCCTGCCGTCCAGGTCCTTCGGCGAGGTGATGTCGGTGCGGTCGGCGCGCACGGACACGGTGACGTCCGTCTTCTGGGTGACGGCGTAGACCGAGGTGATGTCCTGGCCGGCCGCGCGGGCGGTGGTGACGCCCTCCTGGTAGGAGATGCCGAAGTCGGCCTTGTGGGCGGCGATCAGGGTCTCGGGCGCGGTCGATCCGTAGGGGACGATCTTCAGGTCGATGCCGGCGTCCTTGAACCAGCCCTTGGCCTGGGCGACGTAGATGCCGGTGTGGTTGGTGTTCGGGGTCCAGTCCAGGGCCAGGGTGACGGTCGTGGTGCCGTCCTTGGCGGCGGCCGTGGAGTCGGTGTCGGCCGAGCAGGCGGTGGTGACGGCGAGGAGCGCGGTGGCGGTCAGGGCCGGCAGTGCGGTGCGGCGGAGCATGCGGAAAGTCCTTCGTGCGGAGGGGAGTCGGGCTGCGGGAGCGGTCAGGCCCGACACAGCGCGCTGTCCACCCGCTTGAAGTCGACGGCGAGGCGCCGCGTCAGCAGGGTCACGCGGTCACGTCCAGCAGGCCGTTGGTGAAGGAGCGGTCCCAGCCCGTGTCGTGTGCGATGGCGCCGTGCTCGGCGAGCCAGTGCGCGTAGGGGCCCATGCGGTCCGCGTCGATCACGCCCCAGCGGCCCTCGGCGTCCGTCCAGGTGGGGGCCACCAGCGCGAGCGAGCGGGCGATGAGAGGCCTCGGGAAGTAGGGGATGACCCGCTCCAGCAACTCCAGTGCGGCGGCGGGCTCCTGGGCGGCGGACGCATAGCCGCGGGCGGTGGCCGTCAGGAAGTCCCGCACCACGGCGGGGTGTTCGTCGAGCAGTCGCTCACTCGTGCCGAGCAGATAGCTGTGGTAGCGGGGCGCGCCGATCTCGTCCACCGGCCAGGTCACCCGCCGGTCCTCCGGCAGTTCGCCGCGCAAGGCGTCCCAGGACCAGTAGTTGCCGAACGTCGCGTCCGCCTCGCCCGCCTCGATGTCGTCCACGGTCAGCTCCCGGGCGCCGGCGTCGACGGTGATCACCGCGTCCGGATCGCCGCCGTCCGCCGCGACCAGGTGACGGACCATGGCCCGCCCGCGCGGGGTCGGGTTGTAGGCGAGCCGGCGGCCGGCCAGATCACGCGGCCGGGTGATGCCGGTGGACCTCGTGGTCTGCACCGCCTCCAGCCCCCGGTGGTTGACCGCGGCCACGGCGATCAGCCGCTGGCCGTGCAGTGCCCGCCGGGCGAGCAGCCGGTTCGGCGGGAAGATCCCGAACTCCACCTCGCCCCGGGCCAGGTACTCCAGCGTGTCCCCGCGTCCCGGGTCCTGCACCACCAGCTCGACGTCCAGGCCCGCCTCGGCGTACCAGCGGCGGGCGCGGGCGACGTAGAGCCCGGCGGAGTTCGGCCAGGGATGAAAATAGTCGAGCATGACCCGTATATGCGACATGGGTACTCCGAAGGCGGCGCGCACAGGCGCGGAGGAACGAGCGAAGGGGGAGCGAAGAGGGAGGGGAGTGACGGTCAGCGGGACCGGCGACAGCACAGGTGACAACAACAGGAGCGGGCAGCGCGGTGGAACACCGTGGGCTGCGGCTCGACTGCTGTGGACACGTGAACTCCTACGCGGGGCGCAAAGCGCTGCTGGTGCGGTCGGCGTCCCCATGGGGACCGCGCCCGCGCTGCGGCGAACGGATCCCAGACGCCCTCTCAGCCCGGTCGGGGAGGGGCTCCCGCGTAGATGGCCGAAACCATAACCGCAGCTCCCGGATGCTGTGCAAGCCGAGTCCGGAATGTGGGACGGCGCTGACCGGCCACCGAGATGCCCAGGTCGCGGGCGTACGATCGGCCGCCATGACCTCCCTGCTGCCCGGCCCCCTGGTCGACGACTCCTGGCTCGCGGCCCACCTGGACGACCCGCGGCTGGTCGTCCTCGACGCCACCGCGCTGCTGCCCTCGCCCCGCCACGACGGCGACCACCGCTCCGCGAGCGGCCGCGCGGGCTGGGCCGAACGCCATGTCCCCGGCGCGCACCATGCCGACCTGACAGGAGACCTCTCCGACCCCGAGGCGCCCTATCACTTCGCCGTACCGGCACCGGAGGCGCTCACCGCCGCGCTGGCCCGGCTGGGCGTGGGGGAGGACAGCGAGGTCGTCGTCTACGACACCGGAGGCGGTATCTGGGCGGCCCGGCTGTGGTGGATGCTGCGCGCGATCTCGGTACCGGCCGCGGTGCTGGACGGGGGCCTCGCCGCCTGGGAGACGGCGGGGCGCCCCCTGGCCGCGGGTGATGCCGAGCCGGAGCCCGCCGCCGTGCCGGTGACACCGGTGCCGCGACCCGAACTCTGGTCCGGGATCGAGGAGGTGGCGGCGATCGGGCGGGGCGAGCGGCCGGGCGTACTGGTGTGTGCGCTGCCGACGGGCGGGTACGACGGTTCGGCGCCGACGCGCTACAGCAGACGGGGGCACATTCCGGGGAGCGTCAGCCTTCCCGGGCGGGGGCTGCTGGATGACACCGGGCGGGTGCTGCCGCGTACCCGACTCGGCGAGAAGGCAGGGGCGTTGAGCGATGCCTCGCCGGTCGTTCTCTACTGCGGCGGAGGGATTTCGGCGGCGGGGGCGGCGCTGGCGCTGACCGTGCTGGGCCGTGAGGACGTGTCGGTGTACGACGGTTCACTGGAGGAGTGGTCCAAGGACCCTGCGCGGCCAATGGAGTTGGGCGGGTGAGGGTGAGGCGGTGAGTCGTCGGGTGCGGGTGCGTGGGGGCTGGTCGCGCCCACGTGGCGGAGCCGCATATCGGCACAGCCCCGCGCCCCTGAGTCGACTGCCCTGCCGTTCGTGGGCTGGTCACCGGCATGGTCGAGGCACGTATCCCTCCCCCGAAGGCTACGTGCCTCGACCGCTTCCCCCGGCGCCGGACTGTGGTCCGACCACCCGCGTCCGCGGTCGTGCCGGTGTCACCAGCACATGACCGCAGTCTCCCCCGACCCCCATGTCGAATGGAGACGGACGCGGACGAAATAGCGGCGGCCCTTGACGAGCCTGACCCTGAGCCTGGCGTTGTGCGGGGTACCCCCGTCGTCGTGGCCGGCGAGGTACCGCGGTTCCCCGTCGCGCTCCTCGAAGACCACGACGACGGAGTCGCTCGCCCCGAAGGTGCCCACGCTGTAGACGCGGGTCTCCGGCGGCTCCAGGGCGAAGTCGGCCTGTTCGCCCGTGCCGAGGCCCAGCGGCACCGAGCGGAACGGCACCAGTGCGGCCGGGCTGCCGGCGGGCGGATACCAGCGGAGCACGAACTCCTTGTCCGCCGGGGACAGCGAGCCCGGCGGGTACAGCCCGTTGTGGTACTGCTCCGGTTCCAGGATCAGCCCCGGTCCGAAGGGGTACTGCATCACGGACTGCGGGTCCCACACCGAGCCGTTGGCCTCGGACGGGTCGAGCGTGCGCAGGATGTTGAAGTGCGTCTTGTCCCGGCTCCAGTGGTTCGGCGGGCCGAAGAGGTCGGTGTAGACCGCCTCGTCGTCCCAGTGGAGGCCGGCGAACGGGCTCTGGTGCTCGTGCCGCATGCCGAGCGCGTGCCCGATCTCGTGCAGCGCCGTCCAGCGGCCGCCGGGCTCCGTCAGGTCCCAGCCCAGGTTCATCGTGCGCTCGCCCAGCCCGACCGAGAGCGCGTCCCGGCCCACCGCCGACCAGGATCCGTCGCCCAGCTGGAAGCCGATCCGCAGCTCGGCCTCGCAGCGGTCGAGGACCTCGGTGAACGTCACCCCGATGCCGAGGTCCTGCCACTCCCGGAAGCTTTCCCGCACCACGTCCAGCTGTTCCTTGGCGCCGGCCCACGGCACCAGGCGCGTCTCCGCGGTCCCTGGGACCGGGATCACCGAGGCGTCGGTGTCGGCGTCGAAGAAGTAGTAGTGCAGTGCCGTGCCGTTGACCCACATCCGCCGCCCGCCGACCAGCGCACTCAGCCGCTCGGCGGCCAGTCCCGGCGCGAAGGCCGGGGACGGCTGCCGCGGAAGCGAGCAGTAGCGTCGGGTCATGCGTTCAGACTGCCGTTCCACCCGGCCGGGCGCCTGAGTCGGAAGCTACTCAAGTCCCCCTGTATCAGAGCTGAGCAACCCGACTCATACTCACGTGACGACTTACGAACAGGACGCGAGAACCCTCGAACTGCCCTGGCCGTTCACCGGCCGGGAGGAGGAACTGGAGCTGGTGCGGCGGGCGTCGGTCGCCGGACGGCAGGGCGTCGTGGTGACCGGACCGGTGGGCAGCGGCAAGACCCGGCTGATCACCGAGGCCGTGCGGGGCGCCGACTGCGCCCGGGTGACCGGCACCCCCGAGACCAGCTCCCTCCCGTTCGCGGCGTTCGCGCACCTGCTCACCGACCGGGTCTCGCTGCCCGGCGCGGTCCGCCACCTGTCCGGCGTACGGCTCCTCGTCGTCGACGACGCCCACCTCCTCGACGAGGCCTCCGCCGCCCTCGTCCACCAGCTCGCCGTGCACGGCCGCACCCGGCTCGTGGTGGCCGCCGCCGACACGGCTCCCGTCCCCGGCGCCGTGTCCCGGCTGTGGACCGGGGAACTCCTCACCCACCTCGCCCTGGAGCCGCTGTCGTACGACGGGACGGACCGGCTCCTCGCCGACGGCGGCCTGGACCCGCTCACCGTGCGCCGGCTGCACCGGGTGTCCCGGGGCGATCTGCGGCTGCTGCGCGAACTGCTCGGCACGCTGCGCGAGTCCGGTCGGCTGACCCGGGTCCCGGACACGGGCGAGTGGGCGTGGCGCGGCCCGCTGCCGCTCACCGCGACCGTACGGGACCGGATCGCGCCCCTGCTGGACCGGCCGGCCCCCGGTGAGTACGACACCCTGGAACACCTCGCCTTCGCCGAGCCCCTGCCGCAGCACCTCGACGACGGCCTCGACCTGGGGATCCTCGAACGGCTGGAGACGGACGGCCTGATCCACGTCGACGACCAGGGCGCCGTCCGCCTCGCCCACCCCCTGCACGGGCCCGCGCTGCGCGCCCGCGCGGGGCGGCTCCGGGCCCGGCGGCTGGCCCGCACCCCCGACCAGTGCGAGCCGGCCCTGAAGGACGAACAGGAGCAACTGGAAGTACGGATCGAGCAGTTGGACGTACGGGAGGCGCCGGCCCCGGTGGGGGAGTGGCTGGCTGCGGAAGGCCTGCCCGTACCGGCCGGGTACGCGGCCGTGCGTGCCCGGTACTCGCGGCTTCGGGGGGAGCTGCGAGAGGCGGCGGCATGGGCGAGGGAGGGACTGCGGACGGCGCCGGGCGACGCCTCCTGCAGTACCGAACTCGCCCTCGCCGCCGCCGAGTCGGGGGAAGGTGCCGTAGTGCGCGAGGACGGGGGTCTTGCGCACTACGGCACCGTACGGCTCGGTGAGCCCGCCCGGGCCGCGGGGCGGCCGCCCGGCGTGCTCGCACTGCACGCGGAGGCCCTCGCCCGCGGTGACGGACCCGGCCTCGACCGGGCCGCCGAGGCACTCGCGGAGCGCGGGCTGCTGCTGTTCGCCGCCGAGGCCCACGCCCAGGCGGTCCGCGCCCACCGTGACCCGCGGGCCGCCCGGATGTCCCGCACCCGCGCGGTCGCCCTCGCCCGCCGCTGCCAGGGTGCCCGCACCCCGGCCCTGTCCGGCCTGGTCCTCGGTGAACTCACCGCCCGCCAGCGCCAGATCGTCACCCTCGCCGCCGCGGGCCTGAGCAACCGCCAGATCGCCGAGCAACTGACCCTGTCCGTACGGACGGTGGGCAACCACCTCTACAGCGCGTACACCCGCCTCGGAGCAGGCGACCGGGCCGCGCTGCCATGGCTGGTGGAGCAGCCGGACGCGCAGTCGGCATAGGCGGAGACGCTCAGGCCGCCCCGAACGCCGCGAACGCCCACCCGGTCGCCTGGTGGACCGCGTCGCCCGGCAGGGCGGCCCGGGCGTCCCGCAACGCCTCCGCCAACGACAGCCCGGCGCCCAGCCCCTTGTGCAACGCCAGCATCAACGGCACCACCGCCGCGTCGTTGACGGGCGCGCTGCTCGCCACCACCCCGGCCGTGCCCAGCGGCAGCAACGCCGTGACCAGGCCGAGGAGTTCGTCGGCACCGACCGACGCGAGCCGGGCCGTGTCGCAGCTGGAGAGGATGATCCGGTACGGGCTGCGGTCCAGGCGCTCGAAGTCGTGCACGATCAGCGGACCGTCGGCCATGTGCAGCGAGGAGAAGAGCGGACTGTCCGCGCGGAAGCTGCCGTGCGCCGCGATGTGGGCGAGCGCTGCCCCGTCCAACTCGCGCAGAACACGAGGGACTTGGGCGTCATCGTGCTCCAGGACCGTGGCCGTCGCGTAGTGGCCGGCCACCTCGGGCACCTCCGCGCCCCCGGTGGTCAGCTCCGGCCCGCGGACCAGCACATGCCGGCCACCCGGCGGCGGCTCGGTCTCCCGGGCCCGCAGCCAGCTCCCCGCCGACGGCGACACACTGAGCACCCGCTCCCGCAGCGAGGGCAGCAGGGCCCAGGTGACCCGGTGCAGCACCCCCGGCGGCACGATGACCACCGGCCCGGACCCGAGATGCGCGGCGGCCCCGCCCAGCAGCAGCTCCTCGAGCCGCCGCCCGGCGGCCTCCACGACCGGCAGCCGCCCCTCCGCCCCCGGATGCGCCAGCCGCCGCAGTCCCGCCTGGACATGCTCCGCCTCGTTGACCGCCTCCGCCAGCAGACCCCCCTCGAAGCGCCGCACCCGGCCCTGTCCGCACAGCAGGATGTGCACCCGGCCGTCCAGGACGGCGAGTTCGACCAGACGCGCATCGCCCAGCCGGTCCAGGAGACGGGCCGGGTCGAACCGGTCACCCTCCCCCGGGGCGTCGCCGCTGGTGTGGTGGGTACGGGACCGGATCTCCCGCTCCAGCCGCCGCTGTTCGCGCTCCAGAGCGGGCACCGGCCGGCCCTGCCGGCGGGCCTCCGCCGCACGGGCCGCGATCTCGCGGAACGCGGTCAGGGAGGAGAGCAGAACCGGGTCGGCGGGCGGCCGGGTCGGGGGAGCGGACAGCACCGTGGCCCGCCAGCGCTCGCTCCACTCCAGCAGCCGGCGCGGGCCGCCGTGCGCGAGGCTCGCCTGCTGGGCCAGCGCGGCCAGCTCCGCGCCCTGCGCGGTGGCCCGGGCCCGCAACTCCGAGGCGCCCAGGGTCATCCGGTGGTCATCGAGCACGTCGAGCCCACGCCGGCAGGCCTCCAGGACACCACGCCGGGAACCCGCCGCCCGGGCGCGCAGGGCCTGCGCCGCCCAGCCGGTCATCCGGGCCAGCGGCGGCCCGCCGTGCCTGCTGCGCGCCGCCACCGCCAGATGCCGTTCCGCATCGGCCGTCCAGCCCAGCGCCAGCGCGATCCGCCCCGCCAGCAGCGAGGCCTCCGGCGCGGCCGGCGCACCGAACGCCGCCAGCTCGTCGGCGACCGCCGCCGCGTCCTGCACCAGCCGCCCCGAAGCGGCGCCGCCCGCCACCCGCGCCTCGATCAGCACCAGCCGGGCATGCGTCTCCCACCAGGTCCGCCGCTGACCCGAGAACAGCCGGACCGCGACGGCGGCGCGGGCGATCGCGGTCTGCGCGTCCCCGGTCGACAGCGCCGACCGGGCGGCGGTCAGCAGCAGTTCGGCCTTGCGGGTGGACTGCCCGCCGATCCGGTCCAGGGTCGCGATCGCCGCGTCCGCCTCGGCCAGCGCCTCCGGGGCCAGCCCGGCCGCCATCAGCACGTCACAGCGCGCGATGTACAGCATGAACGAGGGGGTGCCCAGCTCGTCGTACCGTTCCTTGGCCTCGGCCAGCAGTCGCAGCGCCGCCGGGATGTCGCCGGACCGGTACGCGGCCAGGCCCCGGTTCTCCACGGCGACCGCCTTGTCGTGCTCCTGGCCCGTCGTCTCCCACAGCAGCTCCGCCGCCGTGAAGTCCGCGTCGGCCCGCTCCACCGCGCCCATCGCCAGATGCACGGTGGCCCGCACGCTCAGCGCCCGCGCGGTCCAGATGACGTCGTCGGCCTGCCGCAGCACCGGTATCGCCCGCCGCAGGTCCTCCAGGGCCTCCTTGTGCCGGCCCAGCACCCATCCGGCGAACGCCCGCCGGTACAGCACCCGCGCCCGGGTGTGCCCGTTGCCCCGGGCCACCCCGCGGTCCAGCGAGTCCAGCCCCTGCCGCGTGCGCCCCGCGTGCACCAGGGCGACTCCGAGGGTGGCGAGCACGTCCGCCTCCCGCTCCGCCGAGTCCGCGCGGGCCGCGAAGTCCCGGGCGCGCCGCAGATGGTCGAGGGCCACCGCAAGATCCCCGAAGTCCCGCTGCCAGATGCCGATGACCTGGTGGGCGACGGACGCGTCCAGCGGCGACGGATCGGAGCGAAGGACGCGCTCCGCCCGCGCCAGGGCCTCGCCGGGGGCGGCGAACACCATCGGCAGGAGTTCCGTAACCGAATCGCTTCGCGCAGTCACCCCTCGGATGGTAGTGGCCTGGGCATACATGCCCCACAGGTTTGACGCTGTATCAAGCGGCGGCTTCGCGAGTCTGACTGAAGAACGCCGCTTCTGGGGGAGGAGACAGGCCATGGCACCACAGCGATTCCACGAGCAGTTCGATCAGATCCAGCGCTCCATGCCGGACGTACCACTGGCGATGGGGCCGGACGACGCCCATGAGTTCCTGTACGAGAAGGGGGTGGTCCTCGCCCGCGACGGCGAGGAGGCCCGGGTCGTCGAGGACAGCGTGCGCGCCCACTTCACCGCGACCACCGGCCTGGTCGCCGACCATGTGCGCAGGGCGGGACCGGAGACCAACCGCACCGGGGTCACGCGCATCCAGGTCGGCGACCCGAGCCACGGCGATCGCACCGGGGACCTAGCTGTCCGGCATGCGCTGCGCGCCCTGCGGGAGGCGGAGGGCCGCGCCGGCCGCCGCCTGGTCAGCCGCAACCACGTGGTGTCCACCACCCCGAACGCCAACTCCTGCAACCCCTGCGAACCGCTCCCCGCCCTGCTCACCCAGACACCCAACCCGCAGACCGTGGCGGGGAGTTACGACCCGGACACCGCCGTCAGCGTCCTGGTGATGGACACCGGTCTGGTGCACGACTACCGCTCCTACCCGCTCCTCGCCCGTGTCCAGGGAGACCCGCAGATCGCCGAGACCGACGCCGAGGGAATCCTCCAGCAGTACGTCGGCCACGGCACGTTCATCGCCGGACTCATCGCCGCCCTCGCCCCCAACACCGACATCACCGTCACCAACACCCTGAACGACGCGGGTGCCATCCTGGAGTCCGAGTTCGGGGGCAAGCTCTTCGAGGCGGTCGACCAGCACGGCTGGCCGGACATCATCAGCCTCTCCGCCGGTACCCCGAACGGCAGCGCCGACGGACTGCTCGCCGTCGAGGCCTTCATGGACGCCCTGCGCGACCAGCCCACCCTGCTCGTGGCCGCCGCAGGCAACAACGGCAGCGCCTCCAACTTCTGGCCCGCCGCCTGCGCCGACCTGACCGGCTACGAGAACACGGTCCTCTCGGTCGGCGCACTGCGCAGCGACGGCGAGTACGGCGCCTGTTTCACCAACTTCGGCAGCTGGGTCAAGGTCTACGCCCCCGGCGAGCAGCTCATCGGGGCCATGGCCGGCTTCGACGCACCCGTGCCGTACGTGTACCAGCACACCACCTACGACGCCTGCCGGTTCGGCTTCACCTACGCCTGCACCTGCCAGTACCCACGCCACACCGGCGTGTTGACCGACACCGGGACGACCGGCCCCGGCAAACCGGACCAAGTGATGTTCGAAGGGTTCGCACAGTGGAGCGGAACATCGTTCGCCACCCCCATCGTCGCCGGCCTCGTCGCCGACCGGATGACCACGACCAAGGAGGCCGACCCGCGCGCGGCACGCGCCCAACTCCTCCAGGACATCACGGATTACGCCGAGGTACGCGGCACCCCGGTACCTGCGCTCCGCCCGGCGACCTGGCAGCCGGTCCCCGTCGTCCGGCTGGCACCCATGGCATGAGTTCCGGAACACTCCCCTCCACGGCGTACGATGACTTGCCGTACACGAGGGGTGGGACCGTGGACCGAGCAGAGGTCGGCGCGCTGGTCCAGTGCGCCGTCGACGGCGACGCGGCGGCCTGGAAGGCGCTCGTGGAAGGGCTGAGCCCACTGGTGTGGTCAGTGGTGCGCGCACACCGGCTCTCCGACGCCGACGGGCACGAGGTGTACCAGACCGTCTGGTTCCGGTTCGCCCAGCACCTGGGCCGCATCCGGGAACCCGAGAAGGCGGGCTCCTGGCTGGCCAGCACCGCACGCAACGAGTGCCTCAAGGTCATCAGGAGCCTGACCCGGCTGCTGCCGACAGACGACCCGCAGGTCCTCGACCGGGTCAGCGAGGACCGTACGCCCGAACAGTCCCTGATCGACGCGGAGGACGCCGCCGCCGAGGCCGAGCAGATCCGGCTGCTGTGGCAGGAGTTCGAGGAACTCGGCGACCGGTGCAGGCAGTTGCTCCGCGTCCTGATGGCCTCGCCGCCGCCCAGCTATGTCGAGGTGTCCGTGGCACTGGGCATCGCGGTGGGCAGTATCGGCCCGCTGCGCCAGCGCTGTCTGCGCCGGCTGCGGGCCCGGCTCGACGCGAGGGGAGCGGTGTGAACGCCATGGACACGGGCGACGACGAGGGCTTCGGCAGCACCGGGTTCGACGAGGCCGGCGAGTTCGATGCCGACGCACTGGAGGAGGAGTTGCGCCGGGCGGCCACCGTCCTCGACCCGCTCCCGGCCGGCCTGCTCCAACTGGCCATGGACGCCTACGTCCTGCACGACCTGGACGCCCGGATCGCCGAACTCACCTTCGACTCCCTGGTGGACGCCATCCCGGTCAGAGGGGCCGAGGCTCCGCCCCGGATGCTCACGTTCCAGGCGGGCGGGCTCACCGTGGACGTCGAGGTCACCGGCGACGGACTGCTCGGCCAGGTGCTGCCCCCGCAGTCGGCGCGCATCGAGGTGCTCGGCGGCCCGGCGGCGGTGCAGCCGCTCACGGTCGACGGCATGGGCCGCTTCGCCGGTGAGACCCCGCCCACGGGGCCGTTCGCGCTGCGGCTGCGGACCGGCGAGGATGTGATCGTCACGGAGTGGCTGCGGGCGTGAGGCACCGTCACCAGGTGACCGGCAGCGTCAGCGGCCCCCGGACCATCGTCTTGCGGCGCCACTCCACCTCCTCCGCCGGCACCGCGAGCCGCAGCCCCGGCAGCCGGTCGAGAAGGGTGTCGACCAGCAACTCGGTCTGCAGCCGGGCGAGAACCGCGCCCGTGCAGTGGTGCGGGCCGTTGCCGAAGGCGAGATGCGGGTTCGGGTCGCGGTCGGGGACGATGCGGTCCGGGTCGGGGAAGACAGCCGGGTCGCGGTTGGCGGCGAGATAGGAGACGTACACCGGATCGCCGGCCGCGATCCGGGTGCCGTCGCCCAACTCGACGTCCTCCAGGGCGATCCGGGCGAGCCCGACCGTGCTGCGGTGCGGGATCCAGCGCAGCAGCTCGTCGAGGACCGGCCCGCGCTCCACCGGCCGGTCGCGCATCCATGCCATCAGCTCCGGCCGGGTGAGCAACAGGTACAGCATCTGGCCGCAGTTGTGGGTGACCGCCTCGCCGCCGATCTGCAGCGGACCGGCCAGCCCCACGGCCTCCTCCTCGCCGATCTCGCCCCGGGCCACGGCACCCCCGAGCAGCGAGTACACGTCGTCACCGGTGCTGTCGGCACGCGCGCGTACGGTCTCGGTGATCCACCCGTACAGGCCCTGCTTGGCCGTGTCGGCGGCCTCGACGCCGCCCGAGGTGGAGATGATCTGCCGGGTCCAGGCGTGCACCCGCTCCCGGTCGGCCTCCGGCACCCCCATCACCTCGCTGACCACGATGATCGGGAACGGCTCCAGCACCCTCCCGATCAGATCCGCGGGCGGCCCGTCCCGTACGACCCCGTCCACCAGTCGGTCGAGGATCTCCAGCGCCCGGGGCCGCAGCCGCTTCATCGCGCCCACCGTGAAGGCACCGGCGACCGGCTTGCGCAGCCGGTTGTGGTCGGGCTGGTCGGCCCACGCCAGCGAGCCCGGGCGGGGCTGGAAGTGCGGGGCGAGCCGCGTCACCTGCCGCCGGGTGACCTCGTCCCGGCTGAACCTCGCGTCGTTGGTGACGAGCCTGACGTCCTCGTACCGGGTGGCCAGCCACGCCCAGCCCTCGCCGAACGGCAGCCGGATCCGCGTCACCGGACCCTCCGCCATCAGGGCGGCGAGGACCGGGTCGAACTCCGTCCCCTCCAGGTCGAGCGCCGCCCAGTCCCGTACGGGCCCCGTGGCCTCGCAACCGGGCGCGGCCGGCTCCGTCCTGACGGGCGTGAGTATCTCCGTGGCGAAGGGCGTGACCGGCTCGGCCGTCGCGGGCGTGGTTATGTCCGTCGTCATGGATCCACCCTCGTACGGCCCTCACCCGGTGTCCTGCGGGAATGCTCCAGGAGGGGGCAGGGGGGAAGTCAGCGGCCGGCGGAGTCCACGAGCCCGGCGAGGGCGCCGGCGAGCCGGTCGAGTCCGGGCCCGGCCGGGCCACCGGGCTCGGCCATGTACAGATCCCGCCGGATCTCCACCATCAGCGCGTTGACCCGCGCGTCCGTCCCGTAGAACTCCAGCGGCACATAGGTTCCACTGAACGGGCTGTCCAGGCCGGTCTCCCCGCACCCCGCGAACGCCTTCCGCGCCGCCTCGGCCAGCCCGGCCGGCGTGTGGAAGCGGTCCGTGCCCAGACACACCGGCGGCCGCGGTCCCGCCCCGTGCAGCTCGTAGGGCAGCGCCCGGCTCGGATAGGAGTGCACGTCGATCACCACGGCCCGCCCGGTCGCGGCCAGCCGCCCGGCGACGGCCTCCGTCATCGCCCGCGCGTACGGCCGGAAGTACCGCGCGACCAACGGCCCGGGATCCACGTCCTCCTGCCGCAGCACGCCTCGGTGCGTGGTCCGCGTGTACACGGCCCCCATCCCGACCGCGAGCATCTCCTCCCGCTCGTCCGGGAACCGCTCGGGATCGACGACCAGCCGGGACAGCCGGTTGACGAACCGCCAGGGGGTGATCCCGGCGAGGTCCGCCGCCGCCTCCGCGATCTCGGCCGTGTGCGCGTCCGTGATGTGGTCCAGCTCCCGCTCCAGCGCGGCATCGTCGAGCTCGATGCCCGCCCTGACACCGGCCGGGATCGTCCGCGCCGAGTGCGGCACATGCAGGATCACGGGCGACTCGTCGGCGCCGGGGCGGAGTTCGTACGACGGCTGGGACACGGGCGGCTCCGGGGGCGTTGTCAGTGGCAGGGTGCAGGATCAAGGTGTCACATCGACGACCGACGAGGGCGGGCCGCTCACCATGCCGATCAGCAATCCCCGGATCACCGGGCACGCCTTCCTGGCGGAGCTGTCCGAGGACGACTACTTCCCCGGCCGCGTGGTGGACCGGGGCAGGGCGATCCTCGTCCGGCTCTGCGAGCGCATCGAGGCGGACAGCCCCGCCGACCTGCCCGCGCTCTACGCCCTGACACACGCGGCCACCGAGGAGTTCAACGCCTTGGAGGCCGAGTTCGAGGCGGCCGGCAGCGAGATCGAGACCGTGGCCCGGGAGGAGATAGGCGGGGACTTCTGGGTCATCGCACAGGCGTACGGCTTCGAGGACGCGGATCCCGAGGAGCTGATCGCGCCCCGCGAGTGGTGAGCCGTCAGCCGAGCAGCTCCGCCACCAGCGCGCCCACCTGCCCGGTCTCGATCAGGAAGCCGTCGTGGCCGTACGGCGACTCGATCACCCGGAGCCGGTCGGCGGACGGGATCAGCGCGGCCAGCTCCGACTGCTGGGCCGGGGGATAGAGACGGTCGGAGTCGACGCCCGCGACCAGCGTGCGGGCCGTGACCCGGCCGAGGGCGGCGCGCACCCCGCCCCGGCCGCGGCCGACGTCATGGGCGTTCATCGCCTCTGACAGCACCACGTAACTGCCCGCGTCGAAGCGCCGTACCAGCTTGGCGGCGTGGTGGTCGAGATACGACTCGACCTGGTAGCGGCCGCCGGTGAAGGGGGCCTCGCCCGCCTGCGGTGTCCGGCCGAAGCGGATCGCGAGCTCGGGCTCGCTGCGGTAGGTGACATGGGCGATCCGGCGGGCCAGGCCCAGGCCGGCGTGCGGGGCGCGTCCGGTGCGGTGGTAGTCGCCGCCGTGCCAGTCGGGATCGGCGCGGATCGCGCCGAGCTGGGCGTTCGTCCACGCGATCTGCTCGGCGCTCGCCGCCGCCGTCGTGGCGAGCAGCAGCAGGGCACCGACCCGCTCCGGGTACGACACCGCCCACTCCACGGCCCGCATCCCGCCCATCGACCCGCCGACGACCAGCGCCCACCGCCCGATGCCCAGTGCGTCGGCGAGCCCGGCCTCGGCCGCGACCTGGTCGCGCTGGGTCAGGAAGGGGAAGGCACCGCCCCAGGGCGCACGCCCCTCGGCACGCGGGGAGGCCGGTCCCGTGCTGCCCTGGCAGCCGCCCAGGACGTTCGGGGCGACGACGAACCAGCGGTCGGTGTCCAGCGCCAGGCCCGGCCCGACCAGCCCGTCCCACCAGCCCGGGGTCAGATGCCCCGGTCCGGCGGGCCCGGCGACATGGCTGTCACCGGTGAGCGCGTGCAGCACCAGCACGGCGTTGGAGGCGTCGGGGGCGAGCCGGCCCCAGGTCTCGAACGCCAGCCGTACGCCGGGCAGTTCGCCGCCGGCCTCCAGCGGAAGCGGGTGGTGTGTGACATGCCACCGGCGGCGGCCCGGCGGATCCCCCTCCCGCCAGCCCCCGTGAGCCGGCGGAAGGGGAACCCCCGCATGCGGGACGGCGTTCAGGACGCGGCGCCCTTGGCCGCGCGGAAACCGGCCTCCAGGTCGGCCTTGAGATCGGCGAGGTTCTCGATGCCGACCGACAGCCGCACCAGGCCGGGCGCGGTCCCGGTCGCCGTCAACTGCTCCTCGTCCAGCTGGCTGTGGGTGGTGGACGCCGGGTGGATGATCAGGCTGCGGACGTCACCGATGTTGGCGAGATGGCTGAACAGCTCGACCGCGTCCACGAACCGCTTGCCCGCCTCGATGCCGTCCCGCAGTTCGAAGGAGACGATCGCGCCGGCACCGTTCGGCAGGTACTTCCGCCCCGCCTCGTACCAACGGCTGGACGACAGGCCCGGATAGTGGACGGCGGCGACCTCGTCGCGCTGCTCCAGCCACTCGGCGAGGGCCTGGGCGTTGGCCGAGTGCCGCTCCAGGCGCAGGCTCAGCGTCTCCACGCCCTGCAGCAGCAGGAACGCGGAGTGCGGTGAGAGCGCCGGGCCGAGGTCGCGCAGCAGCTGCACCCGCAGCTTGATGGCGTACGCGCCGGGGCCGAGGGCCGGCCAGTACCGCAGGCCGTGGTAGCTGGGGTCGGGCTCGGTGAAGTCGGGGAAACGGTCGGAGTGCGCGCCGAAGTCGAAGCTGCCGCCGTCGACGACCACCCCCGCGATCGCCGTACCGTGCCCGCCGAGGAACTTGGTCGCCGAGTGCACGACGATGTCCGCGCCGTGTTCGAGGGGCCGCAGCAGGTACGGCGTCGGGACCGTGTTGTCCACGATCAGGGGCACGCCCGCCGCGTGTGCCACGTCCGCGACCGCCCGTACGTCGAGGACGTTGCCGCGCGGGTTGCCCAGCGTCTCCGCGAACAGCGCCTTGGTGTTCGGCCGGATCGCGGCCCGCCAGGCCTCGGCGTCGTCCGGGTCGTCCACGAAGGACACCTCGATGCCGAACCTCGGCAGCGTGTGCCGGAACAGGTTGTACGTGCCGCCGTAGAGGGACGTGCTCGACACGATGTGGTCGCCCGCGCCCGCCAGCGTCAGGATCGCCAGGGTCTCCGCGGCCTGCCCGGACGACAGCGCCACCGCCGCGACCCCGCCCTCCAGCGAGGCGATCCGCTGCTCGAAGACGTCCTGGGTGGGGTTGTGGATGCGGGTGTAGATGTTGCCGGGCTCGGCGAGCGAGAACAGGTCGGCGGCGTGCTGCGTGTCCCGGAACACGAACGACGTCGTCTGGTAGATCGGCGTCGCCCGGGCACCGGTCGTCGGGTCCGGTACGGCCCCGGCGTGGATCTGCCGGGTCTCGAACGACCAGGCCGGGGCGTCGGATCCGGCCTGCGTCTCCTCGGGCGTGTGACCGGCGGTGACGGAGTCGATGGGCTGGCTCATGGTGCTGCTCCTCGTGCGGGAAGGCATGACGGCGTGCGCGCAGGGGCACGCGTCGGCAGAACGGAGGGGAGGGACGGGGTCGGGCCGGAGCGTCAGCTCACGGCGGGACAACCCATGGTGGTGACACGCACGAAGTCCACGTGGCGTCGGCTCACAAGCACCGTCATGCGCTGAGCGAACCACAGCGGATCCGGACGGACCAGACACCTGGCGCGCGTGACATGCAGACTTCACGAACGGGATACACACCGCCCGCCACGGTGGCGGCGAGACGGGGCCGGACATGGCTCCGCCCCGGCAGGCGGGGTGCCTGCCGGGGCGGAGACTTCAGGATCTACAGGAGGCGGCTGCGGCTCAGAGGGCCGCGAGCGCCGCGTTCCAGGTGGCCGACGGGCGCATGACCGCGTCCGCCTTGGCCTTCTCGGGCTGGTAGTAGCCGCCGATGTCGGCCGGCGAGCCCTGGACGGCGAGCAGCTCGTCGACGATCGTCCGCTCGTTCGCCGTGAGCGTCTCGGCGAACGAGGCGAACGCCTTGGCGAGCTCGGCGTCGGCGGTCTGCTTGGCCAGCTCCTGCGCCCAGTACAGGGACAGGTAGAAGTGGCTGCCGCGGTTGTCGATGCCGCCGACGCGACGGGTCGGGGACTTGTCCTCGTTGAGGAAGGTCGCCGTGGCGCGGTCGAGGGTGTCGGCCAGCACCTTGGCGCGGGCGTTGCCGGTGAAGTCGGCGTACTGCTCGAAGGAGGGGACGAGCGCGAAGAACTCGCCGAGCGAGTCCCAGCGCAGGTAGTTCTCCTTGACCAGCTGCTGGACGTGCTTCGGCGCGGAGCCGCCGGCGCCCGTCTCGAACAGGCCGCCGCCCGCCATCAGCGGGACGACCGACAGCATCTTGGCGCTGGTGCCCAGTTCCAGGATCGGGAAGAGGTCGGTCAGGTAGTCGCGGAGCACGTTGCCGGTGACGGAGATGGTGTTCTCGCCGCGGCGGATGCGCTCGACCGACAGCTTGGTGGCCTCGATCGGGGACAGGATCCGGATGTCCAGGCCCTCGGTGTCGTGCTCCGGCAGGTACGCGTTGACCTTGGCGATCAGCTGCGCGTCGTGGGCGCGGCCCTCGTCCAGCCAGAAGACGGCCGGGTCGCCGGTGGCGCGGGCGCGGGTGACGGCGAGCTTCACCCAGTCCTTGATCGGCGCGTCCTTGGTCTGGCAGGCGCGGAAGATGTCACCGGCGGCGACCGGCTGCTCGATCACGACGTTGCCGGCCGCGTCGACCAGGCGGACCGTGCCCGCGGTGGCGATCTCGAAGGTCTTGTCGTGGGAGCCGTACTCCTCGGCCTTCTGCGCCATCAGGCCCACGTTCGGGACCGAGCCCATGGTGGACGGGTCGAAGGCGCCGTGGGCACGGCAGTCCTCGATCACGGCCTGGTAGACACCGGCGTAGGAGGAGTCCGGGATCACCGCGAGGGTGTCGGCCTCCTGGCCGTCCGGGCCCCACATGTGGCCGGAGGTGCGGATCATGGCCGGCATCGAGGCGTCGATGATGACGTCGGAGGGCACGTGCAGGTTGGTGATGCCCTTGTCCGAGTCGACCATCGCGAGGGCCGGGCCCTCGGCGATCTCGGCGTCGAAGGAGGCCTTGATCTCGGCGCCCTCGGGCAGGTTCTCCAGGCCCTTGAGGATGCCGCCCAGACCGTCGTTCGGGGACAGGCCGGCCGCCTTGAGGGTCTCGCCGTACTTCGCGAACGTCTTCGGGAAGAAGACGCGCACCACGTGACCGAAGATGATCGGGTCGGAGACCTTCATCATCGTGGCCTTCAGGTGCACGGAGAACAGGACGTCCTCCTGCTTGGCGCGCGCGATCTGCGCGGCCAGGAAGTCGTTGAGCTGCGCGACGTGCAGCACGGAGGCGTCGACGACCTCGCCCGCCAGGACCGGTACGGACTCCTTGAGGACCGTGGTGGTGCCGTCCTCGGCGACCAGCTCGATCCTCAGCTTGCCGGCCTCGGAGATCACCACGGACTTCTCGGTGGAGCGGAAGTCGTTCTCACCCATGGTCACCGTGTTGGTCTTGGACTCGGAGGTCCAGGCGCCCATGCGGTGCGGGTGGGTCTTGGCGTAGTTCTTGACCGAGGCGGGGGCGCGGCGGTCCGAGTTGCCCTCACGCAGGACCGGGTTCACGGCGGAACCCTTGACCTTGTCGTAGCGGGCGCGGATCTCCCGCTCCTCGTCGGACTTCGGGTCGTCCGGGTAGTCCGGCAGCGCGTAGCCCTTGCCCTGGAGCTCGGCGACGGCGGCCTTCAGCTGCGGGATCGACGCCGAGATGTTCGGCAGCTTGACGATGTTGGCCTCGGGCGTCTTCGCCAGGTCGCCCAGCTCGGCCAGCGCGTCGGGGATGCGCTGGTCCTCGTTCAGGTACTCCGGGAAGTGGGCGATGATGCGTCCGGCCAGCGAGATGTCGCGGGTGTCCACGGCGACACCGGCCTGCGAGGCGTACGCCTGGACCACCGGCAGGAACGAATGCGTCGCCAGGGCCGGGGCCTCGTCTGTGTAGGTGTAGATGATGGTCGAGTCAGTCACCGGGTGCTCCGCTCCACGTCTGCAACATTGCTCGACATCAAGATATCTCGTGATCGACCCGGGCTCGACAGGGGTCCGCGACTCGGAAGATCGGATTTTCAGACTTTGCTTTCGGATCCTGGGCAACCGGATCGATCGCAACGGTGGTCATGACAAGCGAGCGACCATCGACCGGCGGCCGGAGTGACCACCCGGCCGCCCGAGCGAAAGCTGACCATGAGATATCGCACCAGAGTGACGGCCCCGGCGGCCGCCCTGCTCGGCACGGCGACCGTCCTGGCCACGGGGGCCCCGGCCCTCGCCCGTCCCTTCTCCGCGGGGGAGAAAAGCGGCGTGGCGAGGACCGGGGGCGACACACCGGCCCCGGGCCCGGAGACCCTCGGCGACCCCGTTTACCCGGCCCTCGGCAACGACGGCTACCGGGTCCTCGCCTACGACCTCGATCTCGCCTACGACGGCACGACCCGCCTGGTCGACGCCACCGCGACCCTGCGCATCCGCACCACCCAGGACCTGTCCCGGCTCTCCCTGGACGCCCTCGGACTGGACATATCCGCCGTGCGTGTCGACGGCTGCGACGCCGCCTTCGAGCAGGCGGACGAGAAGCTGAGGATCACGCCCGCCCGGCCCCTGCGGGCGCACGACGACCTCACCGTGTGCGTGGCGTACGGCGCCGACCCGCGCCGCACCCTTGCGCACACCGCCTGGGTGCCCACCCCGGACGGCTTCGCGATCTGCCCGCAGCCGAACTCCGCGCACACCGTCTTCCCGTGCAACGACCACCCCTCGGACAAGGCGGACCTCACCGTCCGCGTCACCGTGCCGAGCGGTGTGCGGGGCGTCGCGAACGGCCTGCTGACCTGCACCGAGAACCTCTCCGACGGCCGGACGGCGTACACGTACCGCTCCCGCTCGCCGATCGCCACGGAACTCGTCCAGATCACCGTCGGCGACTACGTGGTCAAGGACCGGCAGGGGCCGCACGGCCTGCCGCTGCGGGACGTCGTCCCCACGGCCCGGGCCGCCGCCCTGGAACCGGCGCTCGCCCTCACCGCGGGCCAGGTGGGCTGGCTGGAGGACCGGCTCGGCATGGCCTTCCCGTTCGAGACGTACGGCCTGCTGCCCTGCAACTCCGACGACCCGAACGCCTTCGACTTCACCGGCCTGGAGACCCAGACCCTCACCCTCTACAAGCCGAACTTCCTGCTCCAGGCGGAGCCCAAGATCGGCTCGCACATGATGCACGAGCTGGTCCACTCGTACTTCGGCAACATGGTCAGCCCCGCCACCTGGGCCGACCTCTGGCTGAACGAGGGCCACGCCGACTTCTACGGGCTGCTCTACCGCTACGAGCGCGGCTGGCCGGACTCCCTGGGCCTCACCACCATGGAGGCCCGGATGAAGGACACCTACGCCCGCGGCGACCAGTGGCGCCACGACTCGGGCCCGGTGGCCGCCCCGAACGAGGTGAATCTCTTCGACAGCCAGCGCTACCTCGGCGGCGTCCTGGTCCTGTACGCGTTCCGCGAGCTGGTCGGCGAGGACGCCTTCCACGCGGTCGAGCGCACCTTCCTGGAGCGCTTCCGCTACCGCTCGGCCTCGACTGCGGACTACGTCGCGGTGGCCACGGAGGTCACCGGCCAGGATCAGGCGGGTTTCCTCCGTGACTGGCTCTACGGCGCGACGACCCCGCGGATGCCGGGCCACCCGGACTGGACGGTCACCCCGGTGACCCAGAGCCCGGCCACCCCGCACAGCCTGCGCGGCGGCCACCACCACGACAACTCGGCCACGCTGTAGGCGAATCGGCAGGGGGCTAGTAGGACTCCGTTAAGTTGCTCTGGCTCTCGGGTTCTGGCTGGTGGGGGTTGTTCTGGGCAGGGGTTGGTGGCAGGTGGTGCAGGTGCCGGT
>NZ_JBIWOA010000050.1:0-67657 GCF_044767525.1 Streptomyces sp. NPDC101234
ATCTTCAGCGGGTCGGGTGCGGTGGGGTGCGGCACGGTGAAACCCGACGTGAGCGCGGTGACGAGGTTGGTGAGAATCGGGTTGTCGCCGGCCAGCTTGGCGGCACGGTCGAAGTAGTCCTGCGCAGTGGTGGCGGTCGCGGCACCGGCGAACTGCCCCTGCAGGAGCGACGCCGCGCCGGCGGTGACCGCTGCGGCGGCGCCGAACTGCCAGAGGCGGCGGCGCGTGAGGGACTTGTGACGGGGGCCTGCGGAGGGCGCCGGAGGGGGCGTGTCGGCCGTCGGATCGGTCATGAGGGTGGCTCCTGGCTGGAGAGGGACGGGGATCAGGGACCCATGTGGGGTGGGGAGAGGAGAGGCGCTCCCCCTCGGTCCGTTCGCCCGAGGGGGAGCACGTAGTTGATATATCATCTATGCCTGTGGGAACCGGCCCTCTGCTGCCAGGTGGAGTCCTCCGGCCGGTCAGCGCCCCCTCAGGCGGTGACGGTGGTCTGTTCGTCGTGCTGCTCGGTGGGGGCGTCGGAGGTGGCGAGGGGGGTGTCCCGGCGTTCCTTGAGGAAGAACGTGACGGTGAGACCGACGAGCGTGACGGCCGCGAGGTAGACGCCGACGGAGTAGACCGTGCCGGTGCTCGTCTGCAGGGCTTCGGCGATCATGGGGGCGAACGCACCGCCGAGGACGGCTCCGAGGGCATAGGACAGGGCGGCGCCGCTGTAGCGGACGGCGGTGGGATACATCTCGGCGAACAGGGCGGCCTGCGGGCCGTAGGTCAGGCCCAGGCCGATGCTGTAGAGCACGAGGGCGAGCACGATCAGGCCGGTGTTCGCGGTGTTGAGCAGGGCGAAGAACGGGAACATCCAGGCGAGTTGGACGATGAACCCGATGCGGTAGACGCGGATGCGGCCGATCCGGTCCGACCAGATGCCGCCGGCCAGGGTGCTGGCCAGCCAGCCCACCGCGGCGATCATGACGCAGATCAGGATGGTGGTGGGGTTGATCTTGAGGTGGTTCACCGAGTAGGCCTGGACGTAGCCGCCTGTGGTCATGTAGCCGACGGCGTTGTTGGCGGCGAACAGCAGGGCACCGGCGATGACCAGGGGCCAGTGGTGGCGGAAGAGCGTGGCGAGCGGGGTGCGGGCGCGGTCGCCGGTGTCCTTCAACTCCTGGTAGACGGGGCTCTCCTCGACCCGGCGGCGGATGACGAAGCCGGCGGCGACGAGGACCACGCTGAGCAGGAAGGGGATGCGCCAGCCCCAGGAGAGGAACTGCTCGTCGGTGGTGACGGCGGTGATCAGGGCGAGGACACCGTTGGCGAGCAGCAGGCCCAGGGATGCGCCGAGTTGGGGGAAAGCGCCGAACCTGCCGCGCTTGCCGGTGGGAGCGTGTTCCACGGAGATCAGGGCGGCGCCGCCCCACTCCCCGCCGGCGGACATGCCCTGCAGGATGCGCAGGAGGACGAGGATGACCGGGGCGGTCATACCGATGGAGTCCCGGGTGGGCACCAGACCGATGAGGGTGGTGGACACGCCCATCAGCACCAGGGTGGCGATCAGCATCGCGCGGCGGCCCAGCCGGTCGCCGAGGTGGCCGGCCACAGCGGCGCCGACCGGGCGGAAGAAGAAGCTGATGCCTATGGTGGCGAAGGAGATGATCAGCGAGTCCTCGCCGAATCCCGCGAAGAACACCTTGCCGAAGACCAGGCCGGTACACAGGGCGTAGATGAAGAAGTCGTACCACTCGATGGTGGTGCCCGCCATGGCTGCCAGCGCGACCGTGCGGTGCTGGCGGCCTGTTGCCGTTGAGGGCTGGGACATGGCTGGTCCGATCGTCAGCGGGTCAGCGTCGACCCGGAGCGGAGAGATGAGCGGTGGGGGGTGGGGATGAGGGGGTGGCGAGAGGGAGTGGGGGCGGCCGGGGGGCGGTCCCAGGCGGGCCGAGTGTGCGTCAGGCGGCGTAGTCCGGGGCGATCCTGTCGATACGCCGACGCAACGCGGTGAACAACGTCCGCCCTGCCTGCGTACGGTCGCCCAGCTGGAAGGACTCCCTGGTCGAGCGCACCGCGGCCGCCGACGTCACCGGCATCAGCGGCTGTCCGGAGGACTGGGCGGCCAGCTGGATCTCGCAGGCCCGCTGCAGCGTCCACAGGGCGGAGAACGCGGCCGGCAGGGTCGGGCCGAGTGCGAGGAGGCCGTGGTTGCGCAGGACCATCAGGCTGCGCGTGCCGAGGTCGGCCACGAGTCGCGGCTTCTCCTCGGGGTCGACGGTGACGCCCTCGAAGTCGTGGTAGGCGACCATGTCGTGCAACTGGGCGGCGTAGAAGTTGTCCGGGTCCAGTCCGCCGCGCAGGCAGGCGACGCCCGTGCCCGCGGTGGTGTGGGTGTGCATGATGCAGTGGGCGTCGGGACGGCTGGCGTGGATCACCGAGTGGATCAGCAGTCCCGCCTCGTTGACGGGCCAGTCGGAGTCGGACAGCAGGTTTCCGTCGAGATCGATCTTCACCAGATTCGAGGCGGTGACCTCGTTGTACATCAGGCCGAACGGGTTGATGAGCAGGTGCCCGTCCTCGCCCGGCACCCGCACGGTGATGTGATTGAAGATCATCTCGACCCAGCCGAGGTGGTCGAAGATCCGGTAGCAGGCCGCCAGTTCGAGCCGGGCCTGCCACTCCGCCTCACTCATGCCGGCAGGCTTCTTCGTGCTCGCGGGGAGGTCCAGAACGGTCACTGCCGTGCTCCTTGATCCATGGGTGTCGCCGCTGGGGGGAGGCGTGCCTCGGTGTCCAGGAGCATGGGTGCGCGAGCCATGGGCAGCCAATGTCGAGGCCGCCATCAAAAGCGACCGCGCACTGTGCGATCCGACACTACGGCCGGGTCAGCGCCGTCAGTTCCAGGGTCAGCAGCAGACGTCGCGTCGGGTCGGCGAGCGACACCCCGAAGAGTTCCTCGGCCCGGCGCAGCCGCAGCCGCAGCGTGTTCTGGTGGATGTGCAGCGCACCGCTGGCCGCGACGACGTCGCCGAAGTGCCGCAGATACGCGAGCAGGGTGGCCGCGTACTCGGTGCCGTGCTCGGCGTCGTGCGCCCGCAGCCGTTCCACGATGCCGGTGCGCAGTTCGCCGTCGTCACGGACGGCGCGTACGAGCCGCCGCAGCACCAGTTCCGGCCGCAGGTCCTCGGTGCGGTACGCACCCGGATCCGCGCGCTGCTCCCGAAGGTGGTCCAGGGCGGCGTCGATGTCGCGGCGTGCCCTGAGCAGCGGCGAGAGTGCGCCGACGGTCGGCGAGCCGACCGCGACGAACGAGCGGTGCAGGCTGTGCCTGGCCCGGTCGAGGAGGTGGTCGAGCAGTACGCCGGTGGACACGCGCCCGGAACCGGCGGCGGGCAGCAGCACGTAGACGTGCTCGCCGAGCAGGGCCGCCGCCGGTTCTTAGCCGAGGGAGCGACTGTCGAGGACGGCGAGATCGACGAGCCGCAGCAGAGCGGCGTGCCGCCGGGCCGCCTCGCCCGCGTCGCCCGTTTCGCCGCCCGCGTGTACCGCCTCGCTCAGCCCCACCAGGACACCGGGGAGGCGGACGCCGCCGGGCAGGCCGCTCTGCCCCGACCGGCCCTCCAGCGCGGAACGCAGGGCGCGGTCACGGCTCTCCTGCTCCGCGTCGACCTGGCGGCGCAGCGCCAGCATGTGTAAGGCCGCCACCCGGGCCGCCTCCTGCAAGGTGGGCCCGCAGTCGGGAACCGAGGCGTCGTCGGGGAAGGCGGTCCACAGGGAGCCGAGCACGTCCTCGCCCGCCCGGATGACCACGGCCATGCGCGGCAGACTTCCGGATCTCTGGTGGCGTACGACCGTGTCGCTCGTCCACACCTTCCGGTCCAGGTGATCGGCGATCGCGTCCTCGGGCACCCGGCGGCCCAGGATCCCCTGCCGCCGGATCTCGTCGATGGGCTGGTCGGGCAGGTTCGAGTAGGCGACGATGATCTGCTGCGTGTCCATGATCGCCACCGCGCCGCCGACGATGCCGGCGACCGCGTTGGCCAGGGAGAACAGATCACCGCCCGTCCGTGCGCCGTCGGGTTCGGAATCCACCGCACGCGCCGCCAGTACGGAGGTGACCAGGCGCTGGACACGCGTCCACGGCATCTGCGGGTTGACGGCGAGTACGGGCACCCCTGTGGAGCGGATCCGGGCCAGCAGATCGTCCCGCGCGGGCAGGGCACACTTGACGGCGAGCGCGCACGACGTGTCCGCCGCCGTCCTGAGGGCGGCGTCCATCGCGTCGGGATCCGTGATGTCCACGCCGACACCGAGCAGCAGGTGGCCGGACGCGGTGGCCCGCACGACCTCGGGGCAGTCCAGCAACTCGACACCGGCAACGCGTGGTTCGGCCTCGGCACCCTCCGACAGCACGCTGACGACGTCGTCCTGCAGTGCGACGACGAGCTGTTCGAGGAGCATGGCGGTCATACGGGAGCCTCCCGCCCTTGAGAAGTGGAGCGATGGCGGAATCTACATCAGACGACGACCGCGAGTGTAGATACCGACATTGTCGTGGATGGTGCCGCAGCGCATGCTCGCTGCCATGGGACATCGGATCACCATCGTCGGCCCGGGTGCCGTCGGCGCCGCCCTCGCCGGGGCGTTCGCCACATCGGACGCCGAGGTCTCCCTGCTCGGCAGGCCGGGCCCGCACTTCGACGCGATCGCCGCGCAGGGGCTCGCCCTGCGCGACCGGGTGGCGCGAACCGAGCACCGCCACTGGTTCCCCACGGCGTACGACGCCTGGCGGCTCCCCGTCCCGGATCTGGTGGTCCTGTGCGTCAAGAGCCAGCACCTGCTGTCGGCGGCCCGGTCCGTCCGGACGTGGATCGATCGCGGTGCGGACGTCGTCGTCGTGGCCAACGGGGTGCCCTGGTGGCTGCTGTCCACGGTCGAGTACTCCAAGGACGGCCATGTCCTGCGCTCGGTCGACCCCGACGGAGAGCTGCTGGCCCTGCTGCCCGCCGAGCGCGTGATGGCAGGGGTCGCGCACTTCAGCAGCGTCGTCGACAGCCCGGGCCGGGTGACCCACGTCAGCGGTACCAGGCTGATCATCGGCGACCCGGCGGGGGGAGTCTCCGGCCGGGTCACGCGGTGCGTCGCCGCGCTGTCCGCGGGCTCCATCCGCCCGGAAGCCGCCGCGGACATCCGCCGGGACATCTGGGAGAAGCTCCTGGGCAACGTCAATCTCAACCCCGTCAGCGCGCTCACCGGCGCCACCGTGCTGGACGTCCTCGACGACCCCGACACCCGGCAGTTGTGTGCCGCCATGTTCGAGGAGACGGCGGCCGTCGGTGCCGCTCTGGGCATAGACAGCGCCATGACGGCGGACGAGCGGCTCGCCGTCACCCGCGAGCTCGGCGCGTTCCGGACCTCCATGCTGCAGGACGCGGACCGCGGCCGGCCCCTCGAACTCGACGCCGTCGTGGGTGCCGTACGCGAACTCGCGCGTCACACCGGCGTCCCGTCCCCCTCCCTCGACACCGTGCACGGCCTGCTCGCCCTGCGCGAGCGCGTCCGCGGCCACGCCCGGACGCCCGGCACCTGAAGGAGCTCCGTGCCACACCCTTTGGGCACTCCCCCGTCGAAGATCATCGCCGTTCACCTGAACTACCCCAGCCGGGCCAGGGAACGTGGACGGGCCCCGGCCCATCCCTCCTACTTCCTCAAGCCGCCCTCGTCGCTGTCCGGCACGGGCGAGGCGATCGTCCGGCCGGACGGCTGCGAACTCCTGGGCTTCGAGGGCGAGATCGCCCTGGTCATCGGCTCCCGCACACAGCGCGTGGCACCGGCGGACGGGTGGTCGCACGTCCGCTGGGTGACCGCCGCCAACGACGCGGGCGTGTACGACCTGCGGTACGCGGACCGCGGCTCCAACCTCCGCTCCAAGGGAGCCGACGGCTTCACACCGCTCGGGCCACGCCTGCTGGACGCCGCCGAACTCGACCCCGCCGCCCTGCGGTTGCGGACCTGGGTCAACGGCGAGCTGGTCCAGGACGACACGACCGACACACTGCTGTTCCCCTTCGGGCAGCTGGTCGCCGACCTGTCCCGGCTGGTCACGCTGGAACCCGGGGACGTGATCCTGACCGGCACCCCGGCCGGCGCCTCGGTGGTCTCGCCCGGCGATGTGGTCGAAGTCGAGCTCACCGGGGGTGAGTTGTCCACGGGGCGGCTGCGCAACCCGGTCGCCGCCGGGCCCTCGCTGGAACCGTTCGGCGCGATGCCCAGGGTGGATCCGGCCGAGCGGGACGCCGCCTACGGCACCGCCGTCCCGTTGCTGGACCCGGCCCTGAAAGAAGGGCTGACCTCGGTGGCGGTCGCGACGCTGAGCGCCCAACTGCGCGCCCGCGGCATGCCCCACATGTCCGTCGACGGTGTACGACCGCTGCGGCCGGCCTCGGCGAACCTGGTCGGCGTCGCCCACACCCTGCGGTATCTGCCGCTGCGCGAGGACCTGTTCAGGCGGTACGGCACCGGCATGAACGCGCAGAAACGGGCGATCGAGGAACTGCGCCCCGGCCACGTCCTCGTCATGGACGCCCGGCGCGACACGAGTGCCGGCACGCTCGGCGACATCCTCGCGCTGCGGGCGGCGAAGCGGGGCGCGGCCGGGGTCGTCACCGACGGCGCGGTCCGCGACAGCGCCACCGTCGCCGACCTGGACCTGCCGGTCTACGCGGCCGGCGCCCATCCGTCCGTGCTGGGCCGCCGCCACGTCCCCTGGGACACCGGCGTGCCGATCGCCTGCGGCGGCGCCCTCGTCCAGCCCGGTGACCTGATCGTGGGCGACGCGGACGGCGTGGTCGTCCTACCGCCGGAGCTGGCCGCCGAGTTGATCGCCGACTGCCAGGAGCAGGAGCGGCAGGAGCGGTTCATCGCCGAGCAGGTCGCCGCGGGCGAGAGCGTCGACGGTCTGTATCCGCTGGGTCCTGCCTGGCGGAACGCCTATGAGAACTGGTGCAAGGGAGACTCACAGTGAAGTTCCGCAGTGATCCGGCGGTCATCCGCGGGTCCATAGCCCCCGTCGTGACGCCCTTCACCGACGAAGGAGCGGTCGACCACGAAAGCCTCGCCGCGTTGATCCGCTTCCAGCTGGACAACGGCTCGCACGGGATCTCCCTGGGCGGATCCACCGGTGAGCCGAGCGCGCAGAGCGTCACGGAGCGGATCGCCGGCATGCGCACGGCGGTGGAGGTGATCGGCGACCGGGTGCCGTTCCTGCCCGGCACCGGCTCCCACAAGCTCGGCGAGACCATGGAACTCACCGCCGCCGCACACGAGTTGGGTGCCGACGCGGCCCTGGTCATCACGCCGTACTACGCGCGGCCCACCCAGGAGGCGCTGTACCAGTGGTATGCGACGGTGGCCCGGGAGTTCCGGGACCTGCCGATCGTCGCCTACAACGTGCCCTCGCGCACTGCCGTCGACATCGCCCCGGAGACGGTCAAGCGGCTGTTCACCGACTTCGACAACTTCGTCGGGGTGAAGGAGACCACCAAGGACTTCGAGCACTTCTCCCGCATCCTGCACGCCTGCGGACGCTCCCTTCTGGTGTGGTCCGGCATCGAGTTGCTGTGCCTGCCGCTGCTCGCCCTCGGCGGTGCCGGTTTCGTCTCGGCCGTCGCCAACCTGGCGCCGGGCGCGGTGGCGCGGATGTACGAGCTGTGGGAGGCCGGCGACTTCGACACTGCCCGTGACCTGCACTACCGGCTGCACCCGCTGGTGGACCTGCTGTTCGTCGAGACCAACCCGGCCCCCGCCAAGTGGGTGCTCGCGCAGCAGGGCCGCATCTCCTCCGCGCACGTCCGCCCGCCGCTGACGACTCCCACCGAGGCGGGCCTGACGAAAATCCGCGCGCTGCTCGCCGAGGGCGGCGACCTCACCGCACAGATCGGAGCCGGCCGGTGACCCCTGCGAACCTGCCCTCAGTCATCCGGCACTGGATCGGCGGCGACCTCGTCGACGCGTCCGACGCCCGCACTTTCGACGTCTCGGATCCGGTCTCCAACACCGTGTACGCGCAGGCGGCGCGCGGTTCGGCGGCCGACGTCGACCGGGCCGTGACCGCCGCACGGACCGCCTTCCCGGCCTGGTCGGGTATCTCCAACCGCGAGCGCGCGGGCGTGCTGTACCGGATCGCGGACGCGGTCGAAGCCCGGCACAACCGCCTGGCCGCCTTCGAGACGTACGACACCGGACTGCCCATCACCCAGGCGAAGGGCCAGGCGCGCCGGGCGGCGGAGAACTTCCGCTACTTCGCGGACGTGATCGTCTCCCTCGGCGAGGAGGCCTTCCGGCAGGGCGAGGAGCAGTTCTCCTACGTCGTGCGCACTCCGGTCGGGGTCGCCGGACTGATCACGCCGTGGAACACCCCGTTCATGCTGGAGAGCTGGAAGCTGGCCCCAGCGCTCGCCTCCGGTTGCACGCTCGTGCTCAAGCCCGCCGAGTGGACGCCGCTGTCCGCCTCTCTCTGGCCGGAGATCTTCGCGGAGGCAGGCGTACCCGCGGGCGTGGTCAACATCGTCCACGGCATCGGCGAGGAGGCCGGCCAGGCCCTGGTCGACCACCCCGACGTACCGCTGATCTCCTTCACCGGCTCCACCGACACCGGCCGGCACATCATCCGCTCCTCCGCCCAGCACCTGAAGACCACCTCCATGGAACTGGGCGGCAAGTCCCCGGCCGTCGTCTTCGCCGACGCCGACGTGGAAGCCGCCCTGGACTCCGTCGTGTTCGGGGTGTTCTCCCTCAACGGCGAGCGCTGTACGGCCGGTTCACGGGTTCTCGTCGAGCGCCCGCTGTACGAGGAGTTCACCCGCCGTCTGGCCGAGCGGGCGGCCAACGTCCGGGTGGGCCTGCCCGCCGACCCGACCACCGAGGTCGGCGCGCTCGTCCATCCCGAGCACTACGAACGCGTCCTGAACTACGTCGAGACCGGCAGGAAGGAGGCGAAGCTGGTCGCCGGCGGCACCCGCCCCGACCACCTCACCGGGGGCAACTACCTCCAGCCCACCGTCTTCGCCGACGTCGATCGCGAGGCCCGGATCTTCCAGGAGGAGATCTTCGGCCCGGTCGTCGCCGTCGCCCCCTTCGACACCGAGGCCGAAGCGATCGAGCTGGCCAACGCCACCCAGTACGGCCTGGCCGCCTACATCTGGACCTCCGACCTCAAACGCGGCCACCGCATCGCCCACGCCGTCGAGTCCGGCATGATCTGGCTCAACTCCCACAACGTACGCGACCTGCGCACCCCCTTCGGCGGGGTCAAGGCCTCCGGCGTCGGCCGCGAAGGCGGCGCCCACTCCATCGACTTCTACACCGAGTCGAAGATCGTGCACGTCGCCCTCGGCCAGGTCCACACCCCCCGCTTCGGGACCGGCTCATGACCGCACCCGATGTCATCCGCTCCGCCTACGCCCAGCTGGCAGTCACCGATCTCGGCGCGGCCCGCTGGTTCTGGGTCGACATGCTCGGCTTCCACGTCCAGTACGAGGACCCCGACGTCCTCTGTCTGCGCGGGACCGACGAACTCACCCACCACTCCCTGGTGTTGAGGCGCGGTGAGCAGGCCGCTCTCGACCACATCGCCTACCGGGTGCGCACCCCGGAGGACGTGGACAAGGCGGAGCGGTTCTTCACCGGCCTCGGCCGACCGGTCAGGCGGGTGGCCGAGGGCGAGGGCACCCCCGGCGTCGGCGACGCCGTCCGTGTCATCGACCCCCTCGGCTTCCCCGTCGAGTTCTTCCATGACATCGAGCGCGCCGAACGCCTCATCCAGCGTTACGACCTGCGTCGCGGCGCGGAGATCGCCCGCCTGGACCACTTCAACATCTGCACCCCCGACATCCCCACCGCCTACACCCACTACAAATCCCTCGGCTTCGGCTGCTCGGAGACCATCGAGGGCGACGAACACGAGCTGTACGCGGCCTGGATGTACCGCAAACAGACCGTCCACGACGTCGCCTTCACCTGCGGCCCCGGCCCTCGCCTGCACCACCTCGGCGTCGCCACCCACGAGTCCCACCAAGTGCTGCGCACGGCTGATCTGTTCGGCTCGGTCCGCAAGGAAGACCACATCGAACGCGGCCCCGGCCGGCACGGCGTCTCCAACGCCTTCTACCTCTACCTGCGCGACCCCGACGGTCACCGCGTGGAGATCTACACCTCCGACTACTACACCGGCGACCCCGACCACGAGACCTACCGCTGGAACGTGAACGACGACCGCCGCCGCGACTTCTGGGGCAACGCCGTCATCGATTCCTGGTACAAGGAAGCCACCCCGGTCCTCGGCCTGGACGGCGCTCTCCAGCCGGTGACCGACGGCCTGCTCGACGAGTCGGCCGTACAGATCGGCGCCGACGGCCTCGGCTGACGCCGGTCCGGCTCCCAGCGCACCTGGGAAATGTTCGTCCTGTTCTCCGCAGAGGACCCCCTTGCCCCTCAACACCGCTGCGAGCACACGGTTCTTGCGTCCCGCGGCGATGGTGACGACCGCAGTCGCCACCGTCGTCACCATCGCCCTCACGGCCGGAACAGCAGTGCCCATGCGGTCCGCAGGGCGGCCCTGGTGACCCCGCTGTTCGCGCAGCGCCAAGCAGGGACCGCCGCGGCTGACCCCGTCCCGACCGTTCTCTCCCTCGGCCCCGGCGCCACGCGCCTGACCGCGGGCCTGCGGCCGAGACGTGCTCAGGAGCGCCTGAACCACAGCGCCCACCCGGCGGCGCACGGCCCGCTCCCCCACCCTGGCGAGCTCGGGCTCCGCGATCTGCTCGCGCTCACCGAGCAGATCGCCCTCCGGGGGCGCGGCGGGGCGGGCTCCCCCTTCCACCGCAAGCTGCGCGCCGTCATGGACTCGGCCCGGCGAAGTGGACCGACCGCGGCCGTCGTGGTCGACGCGGTGGAGGGCGACCCGCTGTGCCGCAAGGACGAGCGGTTGTTGGGCGCCTTGCCGTTGCCGAGTGGGCCGCAGGCGGCGAAGGCGGCCGAACGGTTCACGATGGACTGGCCGTTGTGTGACGGACACGCGCTGTGCGCGGATGTGGTGCCGGAGTTGATCCAGATGGAGCAGGACGGTTTTCCGGTTCTGTCGGCGGCGGCGATCCCTCCGCGTCTGGCCGAGCGAGCACGACTCGCGGCGCGTCGGTGTCCGGCGCTGGCCCTTCGCGTCGAAAGGATCTGACAGGCGCAGCGCATCGGGAGGTGTCCGGTCGCCCCGGATGCCCCACCCTGCGTCTCACCGCTGCGGGAGCGGCGGCCGCCATGACCCTGCCGGGCAGCGCGTGCGCTGCCCGGCAGAGCGGGCGTTACCGCGTCACAACCGGCCGGGTGGCTCGCTCCAACTGCTGGATGACCGAGGTGTACGCCGCCCCGGTGGCGTGGTGGAGGCCGATCTCGCAGGTGCGGTTCGCGCTGAGGTGGGCCTGGGCGTCGAGTTGCCTGACCTCTTCGGCCTCGGGTGCGGTCGCGCTCTCCGTCAGTTCCCGGTGCAGGAAGCCGCGGTCGCCGGCGAACCCGCAGCAGGACTCGGCGATCGGCTGGACAACGGTGTCGGCGACCGCCTGTGCCACGGCATTCAGGGCCGAGCCGTGGTCGGTCTGCTGCATCGAGCAGGTGGTGTGGACCACCGCGGTGGGGACCCGGCCGGTGACCGTGAGATGCGGCAGCAGTTCCCGCTGGGCCCAGTCGACGGCGTCATGGATGGACAGCCGGCTGTGGCGGTCCCGGTCGGCCGGGCTCAGGTGGGGCACCACATCGCGCAGCGCACCGAGTGAGCAGGAGGAGGCGTCCATGACGACCGGCAGGCGTCCCTCGTCGCTCCACCGCCACAGCCGCTCCACGAGCACCCCCGCCATGGCGGCGTGCCCCTTCTCGTAGCCCTTGCTGTGCCAGATGGTGCCGCAGCAGGTGCCCGCGACGTCCGCGGGGATCCACAGCGGTCTGCCGGCCCGCTCCGCGAGCGTGACGAGGGCCTGGACCACCGTCGGCCCGCTCTCTCCCGAGGGCGTCCCGAAGATCCGGTTGACACAGGCGGGTACGTAGACGGCGTGTGCCTGCTGCCGTCGGGTGGCGGGCAACCGCTTCGGGGCGGCCTGCGGCATCTCGGGCAGCCAGGCGGGGATCAGTTCGGTGCCGAGCACGCCTCGGGCCGCGGAGGTGACCGCGCGCAGCGGCGCGTCACCTGCGAGGTCCGCGGTGCGCCGGGCGAGGCCGACGGCGACCCGGGCGCCGCCTTCCAGGCCTGCCCAGTGCCGTGCGGCCCAGGTGGCCGCGCGTTCGGCGAGGGGGCCGTGCCCGGCGTGCCGCAGCTTCTTCATCGCGGCGCCGGTGTCGATGTCGACGGGACAGCTCACCGCGCAGCTCGAATCCCCGGCGCAGGTGTCCACGGCGTCGTAGGCGTAGTCCCGGGTGAGGGAGAGCACGAGTGGGGAGTCGGCCCGGTGCCGGGCCATCTCCCGCTGCAGCACGATCCGTTGGCGGGGCGTGGTGGTCAGGTCGTGGCTGGGGCAGGCCGGTTCGCAGAACCCGCACTCGATGCACGGATCCAGGGCCGCGTCGACCGGGGGCAGCGTCTTGAGGTTGCGGACGTTCGCGTCCGGATCGTGGTCCAGGATCACGCCGGGGTTGAGGATGCCGTGCGGATCGAGGGCGGCCTTGAGCCGCCACATGAGTCCGACGGCGACGCTTCCCCATTCCTGGGTCACGAACGGCGCCATGTTGCGTCCCGTGCCGTGTTCGCCCTTGAGCGCGCCCTGGTAGATGTTCAGCACCAGGTCGGCCACTGCCTGCATGCAGGTGCGATAACGGCTCACGTCCTCGGGTGAGGAGGGGTCGAGCATGAGCGGGAAGTGCAGGTTCCCGGCGGAGGCGTGCCCGGCGATGGGCGAGGCGAAGCCGTGGTATTCGAGCAGCAGGAACAGATCGCGGGCGGCGTCGGCCACCCGGTCCGGGGGGACACAGACATCCTCCACCAGCAGCACGGTGCCCGGGGGGCGGGTGCTGCCGACCGCGGCCAACAGGCCCTTGCGGACCCGCCAATAGGCGCCGGCGGTGGCCGAGTCCCGGGTGAACTCTCCCATCACGGGGGCGGTGGAAGCGGCCAGCACCGCCTCGGCACGCGCCTGCTGGACACTCAGCTCGTCCGGGTCGGCGGCCCGGAACTCGACCAGCAGCGCGGCGTCCTCCGCGTCCTCGGCTAGTTCGGCGAGCCAGCGGGGAGCTCCCGAGACACCGGCGGTGGAGCGCAGGGACGGGGCGTCCAGGAGCTCGACGGCATGGGCACCGGCCGCGACCAGGTCGGGGACGAGGGCAGCCGCGTCGTGCAGGCTCGGCAGGCGCAGCAGCGCGGTGGCGTGGTGGCGGCCGAAGGGAACGGTGTCGAAGACGACTTCGTCGAGGAAACCGAGCGTGCCCTGGGAGCCGACCATGAGCCCGCGCAGGATTCCGACAGGAGTGTCGGCATCCAGGAAGGCGTCGAGGCGGTAGCCGTTCGTGTTCTTGATGGCGAACTTGGTCCTGATCCGGTCGCACAGCGCCGGGTCGGCCTCCAGTTCCTTCTTGATGGCCATGAGTTCGCGGACGAGGGCGGGTTCGGCGCGCTCCAGGTGTTCGTCGGCGGCGGGGTCGGCGGTGTCCACGACGGTGCCCGAGGCGAGGACGACGCGCAGGGACCGCACCGTGTGGTAGGCGTTGTGCACCACCCCGCACGACATCCCGCTGGCGTTGTTGGCGACCACGCCGCCGATGGTGGCCGAGGCGCTGCTGGCGGGGTCGGGGCCGAGCATCCGGCCGTGCCGGGCGAGTTGGGCGTTGGCACGTGCGATCACGGTTCCCGGGCGGGCGCGGAGTACCCGGCCGTCCTCCTCGACCACGGCGCCGGCGAAGTGCCGTCGCACGTCCACCAGGATGCCCGAGCCCTGGGACTGTCCGTTGAGGCTGGTCCCCGCGGCTCTGAAGGTCACCGGCAGGTCGTGGCGGCCGGCGAAGGTCAGCACGGCCGCGACATCCGCCGCGTCGCGCGCCACCACGACCACGCGGGGCAGGTAGCGGTACGGGCTCGCGTCGGAGGCGTAGCGGGCGAGGTCGATGGGACGGGACAGCACCTGCTCCGCTCCGATCACCGCGGCCAGCCCCTCGCGCAGCCACTCCGGGGTGGCGACGGGAGAACCGCCCGCTCCCCCGTTGTCCCGGCCGGTGGGCAGCGCGGCACGCAGCCGAGCCAGTTTCTTCATGTCGTGTCTCCTGAGATGTGCGTGCCGACCGTCCTGGTGGGGCTGACGTGCGGGAACAGACCGGCCCCGAGCAGCACGGCACCGACGAGGAACGGAGAGCCCGTCATCGTCCAACTGCCGTAGGGACACTCCGACTTCTCGTCGCTGTGCCGACGGTCGGCCGGGCGACGCTGCTCACCGCGGTCATCGAGCTCCTCGTGGACGAGTGCGGGATGCGGTTGTTCGAGTGTGTCCCCGGCTTTCCCCTGCTGCTATGTTGCTTTCACTCAAGAGTGCGGGGTTGGTTGAGGCAATGGCACAAATGGCAAGGGCACAAATGCACCCCGCCCGCCGGCAGGAGTGAGCATGGCCCGAGCAGAGACAGGTGCCGCGGAGAAACCGGCCGCGGAAGTGCCGGCTTCGGCGACGCTCGCCTCCCTGCTGGACGCGGTCGGCGACACCCTGCTGAGGGCACTTGAGGCCCCTCTCGGCCTGGACGTACCGGTGAGCGAGCTGGAGATCCTGGATCCGCCGCACGCGGTCAACGCGGCACCGGGCACGATGCTGTTCGGCATCGGCATCCGCCCTGCCTCACCGGAGGCCGAAGCGGCCCTCCGCATGGCCGCCCGCGCCCGGTGCACCGCGCTGGTGGTCAAGCTCCACGGGGAGGACCCGGCGGAGTTGCGCGCCCTCGCCCGGGAGCAGGGCATCGCTCTGCTGGCGGCGGACGACGAAGCGAACTGGCGCCATCTGGACACGCTCCTCTCCGCGGTGCTCGCGACCCGGTCCGGACAGGGGGCGACGGGCGGCGACGACGGAGAATGGGACGACCTGTTCGACCTCGCCAACGCGACCGCCGCCCAGCTGCGCGGCGCGGTGGCGATCATGGACGACCGCTACCGGATCATCGCCTACTCCACGGTCTCCGGTCAGCCCACCGACGAGGTGCGGCGCCAGGGGATTCTCGGCCGGGAAGTACCGGAGGCCTTCCAGCCCCTGCACGCCGACCCCCGGTTGCGGCAGCGGCCCCACCCCGTGCGGTTCACCGGGCACGGAGCCCTGCCCCGCGTCGCCGTCGGCATCCTGGCCGGGCGCGTCATGCTGGGATCCATCTGGGTCATCGACGCCGACGGCAGTCTGGGAGCGGACGAGGAGCGGACGCTGCGGGACGCCGCGGACCTCGCGGCACTGCGCCTGTTGCGGCACCGCAATTCACGCGACATGGCTCGGCGGGCCCGTGAACAGGCGCTGCGCGGCGCCCTGCAGGGCGAGGACCTGCCCCACGCCGGCTCGCTCGGTTCGCCCAGCGCCGGATTCGTGGTCGTCGCCTTCGAGCACGCGGAGACGGAGACGGATGTCAGCGAACCCGACATGGCGCACATCATCGAGCTGATCACCAGCAGCGCACAGGTCCAGCACTTCAGGGCGAGCACTGTCCAACTCGACGGAGTGGTCTACTCGTTGCTGCCGGCCGACCCGTCCACGGCCGGCCCGGTGGGCGGGGAACTGGCGGGGAGTGTCCTGGAACGCATCCGGGTCATGCTGGGGGTCAGGCTGCGCGCCGGGATCGGCGGCCACGCACCCGCCCTGTCCGCGGTGCAACGTTCGCGCCAGGAGGCCGACGCCGCACTCGACGTGCTGGCCCACCGCGGACAGGACCACGCCGTCGCGGACTTCCAGGAGGTGCGCGCGGAGTCCTTCTTCCTGCGCCTCCGCGCCGATCTCGACGCTTTCGACGCCGTGCAGCTCGACGCGTTGGAGGCGATGCGGGAGCACGACGAACGCAACGGCACGGAGTACACGCGCACCGTCTACGCGTACTTGCGGTGTCTGGGCGACAGCACCCGGGCATCCGCCGAGATGTACGTGCACCCCAACACCCTGCGCTATCGCATCAAGCGGGCGGGGGAACTCTTCGGCATCGACCTCCACGACCCCGACGAGGCGCTGCTGCTCTGGCTCCGGCTTCGGCTCCGGCACTGACGACGCGTTCACGGCGTCCCACAGGTGCGCCCCTTGTGCAAATACACCAGGCACACCTGGTCCGATGAGTGAATCCACCATGGCCAACGGCATGGGCAGCGGCCATTCTTGGTGCACCCCAGCGAGGGGCATTGCGGGACAAGTCAAGTCGCCCCCCTCGCGTTCCGTGACCGCGCCGAGCCGTGACCATTCGTATTTCGAGCGTCGGTGCACCGGACATGTTCAAGTGGAGGATGCACTCATGCGGCACACCAGACATCTCACCGCGACAGGTGCGATGCTCGCCCTCGCCCTCACCGCCACCGCCTGCGGTGGCTCGGGCGGAGGATCCGGCAGCAGCGGCGGCACCATCGAGATCGGCCAGATCGCCTCGCTGACCGGTAACTTCACCCCGCTCGGCCAGAACGACAAGCTCGGCGCGGCGCTCGCCGTCCAGCAGATCAACGCCGCCGGCGGCGTCCTGGGCAAGAAGCTGCACATCACCGTCAAGAACGACGAGAGTGATCCCCAGCAGGCCATCACCGGCTTCAACAACCTGGTCAGCGGCGGCGCCGTCGCGTTCGTCGGGACTCCCGTCTCGAACGCGGCCCTCGCCGTCGAGCCGCTGGCGAAGCAGCGGCAGGTGCCCTACGTCTCGACCGCCGCCGTCGACCAGCAGGTGCAGCCGCCCTCTCCCTACGTCTACATGACGCCTCTCACCGCGGGGGTGGTCTCCGAGCAGCTGCTCAAGTACTTCAAGGCGAGCGGCATGACGAAGATGGCGGTCGCCTACGACACCCAGAACGCCTTCGCCAAGACGGGCTGGGAGGACATGAAGGCGAAGGCCGCCCAGTACGGCATCGACTTCGTGGACGCCGAGACGTTCACCACCACCCAGACCAACTTCACGTCCGTCCTCCAGCACGTGCGGGGCAGCGGCGCCAAGGGCCTGATGGTGTGGGCCACCGGCGCGCCGGCGGTCATCCTCGCGAAGCAGTTCGCCGCCGCCGGCATGGGCGGCATGAAGCTCGTCTACAGCCACGCCGAGGCCAGTTCGCTGTTCACGGAGCCGGTCGGCGCCGCGGGTGAGGGCATCATCCTGGCGAGTTCGCTCGCCGTCATCGGGGGCGAGCTGCCGACGTCCGGGGTCAAGACGGCCACGCTGAAGATGGCGGAGCCGTTCCAGAAGGCCAACGGCTCCTACCCGCCCGGGTTCGCGTTCGACGGCTACAACGCCGTTCAGCTCATCGCTGCGGCCATCAAGAAGGCCGGCAGCACCGATCCCAAGAAGATCGCGACCGCGCTCGACACCATGACCCTCCAGACCACCGTGGGCACGTACAGGTACACCTCGGGCGACCACGCGGGCCTCGGGGTCGATCAGGTCGCCATCGACACGATCAAGAGCGGCCACATCGTCCCGACGGACTGGACCGCGGTGCAGCTCAAGGCCAGCCTGACGCCTTGATCGGGCAGGAGACCACAGAAATGCTCACAACCGAGAACCTGGCGCGGTCCTTCGGCGGCGTGTTCGCCGTGAACGACGTCACGATGTCGGTGCCGCAAGGCGAGTTGCGCGGGATCATCGGCCCCAACGGCGCGGGCAAGTCGACGCTGTTCAACCTGATCAGCGGACACCTGGCACCCACCCGTGGCCGGATCACCTATCGCGACAGGTCCCTCTCGGGCACGGCGCCCCACCGCCGTGCCCGGGACGGCGTCGCCATCGTCTTCCAGGGCGCCCGCCTCTTCCACGGGATGACCGCCCTGGAGAACGTCATGGTCGGGGCACACGCCCGGACCCACCACGGATTCGCCGCGGCCGCGCTGCGGCTGCCGGGCCACCGGCGCGAGGAGCGCCTGATCGCCGAACGCGCCGAGGAGGCTCTGGAGCAGGTCGGGATGGCCGACTTCGCCGACGTCTACGCCGAGTCCCTCCCGCTCGGCCAGCAACGCCGGCTTCAGGTGGCGCGCGCCCTGTGCGGACAGCCGGAACTGCTGCTGCTCGACGAGCCGGCCTCCGGGCTGCGGCTCGGGGAACGGCAGATACTCGCCGACCTGCTGCGTCAGCTGCATGAGAAGGGCATCACGATGCTCCTCATCGAGCACGACGTCAGCATGGTGATGAGCCTCGCGGACCGGATCACGGTCCTCGACCTCGGCAAGGTCATCGCCGAGGGCACGCCCGAAGCCGTGAGCAGTGACCCTCGGGTCATCTCCGCCTACCTCGGTCAGGAGAGCTCCGATGCTGCAAGTCGATGACCTCGTCGTCCGTTACGGGTCGGCGGTCGCCCTCGACGGCGTCAACCTCCGGGTCGGCCGTGGCGAGATGGTCGCCCTCGTCGGTCCCAACGGGGCCGGCAAGTCGACCCTCGTGAACGCGCTGTCCGGCATCGTGAGACCGGCCGCCGGCACGATCCGTATCGACGGCCGGCTCGCGCAGGTGCCGGAGGGCCGGCAGCTCTTCGCCGACCTGTCCGTGGAGGACAACCTGCGGCTGGGCGCCTGGCGTTCCCGCAACCGTGATCCGCGCCGCATCTACGAGGTCCTGCCGGTCCTCGCCGACATGCGGCGGAAACCGGCCGGGACGCTGTCCGGCGGGCAGCAGCAGATGGTGGCGGTCGGCCGGGCGCTCATGGCCGACCCCGACGTGCTCGCGATCGACGAGCTGTCACTCGGCCTCGCGCCCATCGTGGTCGCGGACCTGGCACGCCACCTGGCCCAGCTCAACTCCCGGCAGGGCACGGCGATCCTGCTCATCGAACAGAACGCCAGGCTCGCCTTCGACCTGTGTCAGCGGGCCTACGTGATCGAGTCGGGGCGGATCGTCGCGGACGGGCCCAGCGGGGAACTCGCCCGCAGCCCGGAGGTCGCGCGCGCCTACCTCGGCGGCATCACCGGCTCCGACACGGAGACTCACCTGGAGAGAACGGCGGAATGAGTTCCTTCTTTGCCTATCTGGTGTCCGGCATCGCGATCGGCTGCACCTACGCCCTGGTCGCCAGCGGCTTCGTGATGATCCACCGGGTCACCCGCGTGGTCAACTTCGCCCAAGGCACCTTCGCCGTCGTGGGAGGCATGGCCACGGCGTCACTGCTGAGCCACGGTCTCCCGCACGGCGCCGCGGAAGTGGTGGCCCTGGCGGTGGCCGGCGCACTGGGACTGCTCATCGGGATCATCGCGATCGGCAAGCCCGGCACCCCACCCCTGTCATCGGTCATCATCACCCTGGGCCTCGGCATCGGCGCCTACGCCGGCGAGGTCATCGCCTTCGGCGACCAGCCGTTGTCGTTCTCGATGGCGCGCGGCTCCACGACCCTCCTCGGCGCGCACGTCGACCGGCAGCTGTTCGTCATCATCGGCGTCGCCGTGGTCAGTTACGCCCTGCTGGGGCTGTTCTTCGGCCGTACCTACGTCGGCAAGGCGCTGACCGCCTGCTCGTCCAACCCGTACGCGGCACGGCTGTCCGGCATCAACGTCACCCGGATGGGCCTGCTGGCGTTCGTGATCGGCGGGGTTCTCGGCGGGCTGGCCGGCGTCCTGATCACCCCCATCCAGCCGGTGTCGTTCGACTCCGACGCGCAGCTCGCCGTCAACGGTTTCGCGGCGGCCATCTTCGGGGGGCTGATGCACCCCTGGACGGCACTGCTCGGCGCGCTCGTGCTGGGTGTCTCGGAGTCGATGATCGGGGGCTACATCGACGCGTCCTACGAGATCGAGGTGGCCCTGGTGCTCATGCTCGCCATCATGGTGTGGCGCGCCGCCCGCACCCCGGCCCTGGCCGAGGAGGTCGCATGACCAGCCGCCTGACACCGGCGAGGCTCGCAGGCACCGGCGCCGTGGCAGTGGTGGCCGTCGTCACCGCGGTCCTGCCGCTGCTCCTGGACACCTCGCAACTCACCGTCTACACCGAACTGCTGCTCTCCGCGGTGGTGACGACCGGGGTGTCCCTGCTGCTCGGATACGCGGGGCAGATCTCCCTCGGGCACGGCGGGTTCTACGCCGCGGGCGCCTACACCGCGGCGCTGATGGCGACCCACGGCCTGCCGAGCCTGTTGGGGCTGGCCTGCGCGCCGCTCGTCGCGGGACTGCTGGGCCTGTTGGTCGGCATGCCGTTGCTGCGCCTGCGCGGGCACTATCTCGCCTTCGCGACGCTGGCCTTCCAGCTCATCCTGCTGGCGGTGATCGGGCAGCAGTCCTCGCTGGGCGGGGACATCGGCCTGAGCGGCATCCCCGGTCTCGGGATCGGCTCGCACCGGATCAGCGGCTTCCGGGGCTATGCGTGGGTCGCCTGGCTGGCCCTGGTGGTGGTCATGCTGATCACCAGGAACATCGTGCGTTCCCGTCCCGGCCGGGGGCTGCGCGCGCTGGCCACCAGCGAGATGGCGGCGTCCTCCTCCGGTGTCCCGGTGGGCCGCTACAAGCTCGTGGTCTTCGGTCTCTCGGCGGCCTTCGCCGGGCTGGCCGGCGGGATCTTCGCGTTCTTCATCGCCTACGTCGCCCCCGGATCGTTCGGCGTACTGGTGTCCTTCCAGTTCGTCGTCATGGCCGTGGTGGGGGGACTCGGCACTCTGTGGGGGCCGTTGGTCGGCGCCTCCGCCATCACGGTGCTGCTGCAGTGGCTGAACGAGGTCGGGGCGCGGCCGGGCATGCCCGACTACGCGCCCCAGGTCTTCTCCTACGCGGTCTACGCACTGCTGCTGGTGCTCGTGGTGCTCTTCCTGCCACGGGGTCTGGTGCCCGCCGGCACCGGCGCGCTTCGGCCACTGGCACGACGGCTCGCCCGTGAGCGGCCGGAATCCGTGAACGGCACGTAGGAAGGCCCGAAGCCCCGCTGTACGAACCACGGTTCGTACAGCGGGGCTTCGGAGTCGTACGGTCCTAGAAGTTGCCGCGCCTGGCCTGCTCGCGCTCGATGGCCTCGAAGAGGGCCTGGAAGTTCCCCTTGCCGAAGCCCAGGGAGCCATGGCGCTCGATGAACTCGAAGAACACCGTGGGCCGGTCGCCGATCGGCTTGGTGAAGATCTGCAGCAGGTAACCGTCCTCGTCGCGGTCGACGAGGATGCCGCGCGAGGCCAGTTCCTCGATCGGCACGCGGACATGGCCGATCCGGGCGCGCAGTTCCGGATCGGTGTAGTAGCTCTCCGGCGTGTCGAGGAACTCGACTCCCCTGGCCCGCAGCACGTCGACGGTCTGGATGATGTCGTTGGTGGCGAGGGCGAGGTGCTGAGCGCCCGGACCGCGGTAGAAGTCGAGGTACTCGTCGATCTGCGAACGCTTCTTGCCGACCGCCGGCTCGTTGAGCGGGAACTTCACCCGGTGGTTGCCGCTGGCGACGACCTTGCTCATCAGCGCCGAGTACTCGGTGGCGATGTCGTCGCCGATGAACTCGGCCATGTTGGTGAACCCCATGACGCGGTTGTAGAAGTCGACCCACTCGTCCATGTGCCCGAGTTCCACGTTGCCCACGACGTGGTCGAGCGCCTGGAAGAGGCGCTTGGGCGCACCGTCGGGCTTGCTGTGTCCCGAGGTCCGGGCCGCATATCCGGGCAGGTAGGGGCCGGTGTAGCGGGAGCGGTCCACCAGGGTGTGGCGGGTGTCGCCGTACGTGGCGATGGCGGCGGTCCGGACGGTGCCGTGTTCGTCGGTGACGTCGTGCGGTTCGTCCAGCACGGTCGCGCCCTGCGCACGGGCATGGGCGATGCACTTGTCGACATCGGGCACTTCGAGGGCGATGTCGATCACGCCGTCACCGTGGCGGTGGTGGTGGTCGAGCAGCGGGCTGTCCGGTGCGACACCGCCCTTGATCACGAACCGGATGGCACCGGAGCGGAGGACAAACGCGTGGTGGTCGCGGTTGCCGGTCTCCGGACCGGAGTAGGCGACCAGTTCCATTCCGAAGACCACTTGGAAGAACAGCGCGGCCTGCGTCGCGTTGCCCACCGCCCAGACGACCGCGTCCCAGCCGGTCACCGGGAAGGGGTCGCCCTGCGGGTCGTACTCCACGAGCCCGACCAGCTGCTTGAGCTGCTGCAGGTCGAGCTCCGCCAGTCGTTCCTGGCTCGTGAGGGTCTGTTCCATGCTCATGCGTCGTCCTCCTGGGTGTCCTGCTTCCAACGCGTGGCGCTCAGGAGACACCGGCCCTGCTGACCTGCACAACAGTCACCTTCCGAGCTGTTCAAGCTGCTCACTTTGTCCGCCTGAGGGCGGCATTAGCTGTGCAATATGCCTAGTTGGGAGATGGTGATCGTCGTGACCGAGGGGCAGCCGCCGGACTCGCTGGACATCGACCTGCTCCGCCTGCTGCGGGACAACCCGCGCGCCGGTGTGCTCGAACTGTCGCGGACCCTGGGGGTCGCCCGCGGAACCGTCCAGGCGCGGCTCGACCGGATGGAACGCACGGGCGTCGTCGTCGGGTTCGGCCCCGAAGTGGACGTGGGCGCGGCGGGATTCCCGGTCCAGGCGTTCGTGACCCTGGAGATCGCCCAGGGTGCGCTCGACGATGTCGCCGCCGAGCTCGCCGCCCTGCCCACCGTGCTGGAGGCGTATGCGACGACGGGCGCCTCCGACGTGCTGTGCAAGCTGGCGGCCTCTTCCCACCAGGACCTTCAGGAGACCCTGCTCGCCCTGAACCGCTCGCCCACGGTGGCCCGTTCCACGAGCGTGATCGTGCTGTCGGTGGTCGTGGCCCCCAGAGTTCTGCCGCTGCTGGAATCCCGTCGCCACCGTGCGCCCCGGCGCTCTCCCGCCTACAACAACCCCCGGTGACACGGGCGTCGACGTCCGCCGCCGTCAGGACCTGCTGAGCAGTGCCAGCCGCGAGGCCGCCTCCCTCACCTGCGCCGCCACCCGCTCGCCGTCGAACTCGTGCATGGCGACCACGCCGACCGAGGCGCCCGCCGTGCCCGGGACCTCGAACCCCGCCGCCACCCCGGTGGCACCCTGCTGGAGCTGTCCCGAGGTGATGCTGTAGCCCAGCTCCCGGGCCCGCGCGACCTCCTCGGACTCCTCGGGCCAGGGCGGCTGCAATGCGAGGATGGCGACGCCGTTCGCCCCCTTCTCCAGCGGATGCCGCACACCGATGCGGTACCCCACCCGGACCGGGCCGTGCTGGACGACCGGCTCCGCCCCCGCCACGGGGACGCACTCCCGCGCGCCATGGGCCACCGTCAGAAACGCGGCGGCACCCGTGACGTCGGCGAGCTCCTGCAGCACCGGCTGGGCCGCCAGCACCAGCTGCCCCTGGAACCGTCCCGCCAGCGTGGCGGCACCGGCACCGAGCCGTACCCGCTTGCCCTGCCGGGAGACCAGGGCGTGCTCCTCCAGCGTCTCCACGATCCGGTACGCGATGGACCGGTCGATCCCGAGCTGCGCTGCCAGGTCTGCCACCGTCAGGCCGTCGGCCGTCAGAGAGATCGCGTCCAGAGCCCGGAGCCCGCGATCCAGACCTTGCAGGGTGGCCATGGACACCTCCTGATCCCGGGGCCGCACTCGGCACCCGCGAAAACCGACACATCTTCTTCTGGCGCCACGTTAGGGCACGGGTGCCCGACCGCACATGATCACGGACGCGCAGGGGCGGAGCGCGACCTTGACTGGGCCGCCACCGGGACCTAATTTCGGCTTGTCGCTTCCATCGCACAAAAATGTGCGCTCAGCGCACATTCTCCAGCGCATGGCACCGCGACTCCGAGTCACGAGGAGAGAGACTTGCCGTACTACCACCGGGCGGGCGCGGTCCCGCCGAAACGTCACACCCAGCACCGTGACCCGGACGGGAACCTCTACTACGAGGAGCTGATGGGCGAGGAGGGCTTCTCCTCGGACTCCTCGCTGCTCTACCACCGGCACATACCGTCGGCGGTGCGGGAGTTCCGTGTCTGGGACCTCGGGGACCAGTCGCTGGTGCCCAACCACCCCCTGCTCCCCCGTCACCTCTCCACGCACAAGCTGTTCGCGGAGGGCGAGTCCGGCATCGACGCGGTGACCGGGCGCCGGCTGCTGCTGGGCAACGAGGACGTGCGGCTGGCGTACGTCGTGGCCGAGGCGGTGAGCCCGTACTACCGCAACGCGATCGGCGACGAGTGCCTGTACGTCGAGGCCGGTCGGGCACGGGTGGAGTCGGTCTTCGGCGACCTGGAGGCCGGCGACGGGGACTACGTGATCGTCCCGCGGGCGACCACGTACCGGATCGTTCCCGACGGGGTCGTACGGATCTACGTGATCGAGGCGAACTCGCACATCGGGCCGGTGCGGCGCTACCTCTCCCGGCACGGCCAGCTCCTGGAACACGCCCCCTACTGCGAGCGCGACTTCCGTCTCCCCGACGGGCCGAGGACCGTCGAGGGCGAGAACGTCGACGTGTACATCAAGCACCGGGGACCGGGCGGGGTCGCGGGGACCGTCCACACGGTGCCGAACCACCCCTTCGACGTGGTCGGCTGGGACGGCTGCCTCTACCCGTACGCGTTCAGCATCCGCGACTTCGAGCCGATCACGGGCCGGGTGCACCAGCCGCCGCCGGCCCACCAGGTCTTCGAGGGCCACAACTTCGTGGTCTGCAACTTCGTCCCGCGCAAGGTGGACTACCACCCGCTGGCCGTCCCGGTGCCGTACTACCACTCCAACGTCGACTCCGACGAGGTGATGTTCTACTGCGGCGGGGACTACGAGGCACGCAAGGGCTCCGGGATCGGGCAGGGCTCGATCTCGCTCCACCCGGGCGGCCATCCGCACGGTCCCCAGCCCGGTGCGATGGAACGGTCGATCGGGGCGGAGTTCTTCGACGAACTCGCGGTCATGGTCGACACCTTCCGGCCGCTGCAGCTCGGCGAGGCCACCCGCGCGACGGACGACGGAACGTACGTCTACTCCTGGGAGCCGAAGCGATGAGCGTGCCCCGGACGCCTGGGATTCCTCCGGTACTCGCCGGACTGTTCGACGACGCGGCGGTCTTCCCGCCCGGCAGTCTGCCGATCGAGGAGGCGGTCCCGGCCCACGTGGCGCACACCCGCAGCGCGCACGCCGGGCTGGTCGGGCCGTTCGTCCTCGCCGCCAAGGATCTCGACCGGCTCGCCGGTCTGACCAGCGCTCTCGCCGATGAGTCCTTCGACCTCTCGGTGACCGTGCCACTGCCGGATGTCTCCGCCGCGATCGCCGCGGCGGACCGGATCCCGGCCGTACGGCTGGTCGCGCTGGAGGTCTCCGTCCCGGACCTGGCCGCCGCCGAGGAGGTGGTCCCGGCCCTGGCCGAGGCGCTCGGCGAGCACGACACCGTCACCGTGTACGTGGAGGTACCGCGTGACGGCCGGCGCGACGCACTGCTCGCCGAACTCGCCGGGACCCCCTGTCTGGCCAAGTTCCGCACCGGAGGCGTACGCCCCGAGCTCTACCCGGACGAGCGCGAACTCGCGGCGACCGTCCTGGCGGCGGCGCGGACCGGGGTCGCGTTCAAGGCGACCGCGGGGCTGCATCACGCGCTGCGCAACACCGATCCGGAGACCGGTTTCGAGCAGCACGGCTTCCTCAACCTGCTGGTCGCCGTCGACGCGGCACTGCTGGGCGCCGAAGAGGCGGAACTGGTCCGGCTGTTGGCCGACCGCGACGGCAGGCGGGTCGCCGAGCGGGTCCGTGCCCTGTCGCCGCGGGTCCGTGACCTGTTCCGTTCCTTCGGCACCTGCTCCGTCGCCGAACCCGCCACCGAGTCGGCCGCGTTGGGGCTGCTGCCCGCCGCGGCCGTCGCCGACCTGACCGAGGTGTCCGCATGACCAGCACCATCCAGTTGACCGTCCCGGCCGACTCCCTGTTCGGCCTGGCCAACCTGCCCTACGGCGTCTACTCGGCACCCGGTCAGCTGCCGCGCGTGGCGACCCGTTACGGCGACCATGTCATCGACCTGGCCGTGCTGCTGGACGACGACGTCTTCGACCGGCCGAGCCTGAACGCCTTCATGGCCCAGGACCACACCCGCTGGGTGGAGGTCCGTGCCGCGATCACCGAGCGACTCCGGGGTCCGGTTCCCGCGGCGGCGGTCCACGACCTGGGTGCGGTGACGCTGCACCTTCCGTTCGAGGTCGCCGACTACGTGGACTTCTACGCCTCCGAGCATCACGCCGCCAACCTGGGCCGGCTGTTCCGGCCCGGCAGTCCCGAGCCGCTGATGCCGAACTGGAAGCACCTGCCGGTCGGTTACCACGGGCGGGCGGGCTCCGTCGTCGTCTCGGGCACCGACATCGTCCGGCCCTCGGGGCAGCGCAAGGGCCCCGAGGACCCGGCGCCGGTCTTCGGGCCCTCGACCCGGCTCGACATCGAGGCCGAGCTCGGCTTCGTCGTCGGAACCGGCAACGCCATGGGCGAGTCCATCGGCGCGGAGGACGCGGAGCGGCACATCTTCGGGGTGGTGCTCTTCAACGACTGGTCCGCGCGCGACATCCAGGCCTGGGAGTACGTCCCGCTCGGCCCCAACCTGGGCAAGTCCTTCGCCTCCACGATCTCGCCGTGGGTCGTTCCGCTGCTCGCCCTGGACGCCGCCCGGGTCCCGGTCCCGCCCCAGGAGCCGGCCGTCCTGCCGTACCTGCGGATGGCCCGGCCGTGGGGCCTGGACGTCGACCTCGCGGTCGAGTGGAACGGTCAGGTCGTCTCCCGGCCGCCGTACGCCGCGATGTACTGGTCCCCCGCCCAGATGCTGGCCCACCAGACCGTCAACGGCGCCCCCTCCCGCACCGGCGACCTGTTCGCCTCCGGCACCGTCTCGGGACCGGAGAAGGAGCAGCGCGGCGCCTTCATCGAACTGACCTGGGGCGGCAAGGAGCCCGTCACGGTGGGCGGCCGGCAGCGCACGTTCCTGGAGGACGGGGACGAGATCGTCCTCACCGCCACCGCCCCGGGCGCGGACGGAGTCCGGATCGGCTTCGGCGAGGCTCGCGGCCGGATCATCAGCAGCAAGCGTCGGGAGGCGTGATGAGCAAGACGGTGGCCTCGCCCGCCGAGGCGGTTGCCGACATCGCCTCGGGCAGCTCGCTGGCTGTCGGCGGGTTCGGGCTCTCCGGGATACCGGACCTCCTGATCGCGGCACTGGCCGAGCAGGGAGCCGACGGCCTGGAGGTCTTCTCCAACAACTGCGGCGTGGACGGGATCGGGCTCGGCATCCTGCTCGACCTCGGCCGGATCCGCCGGGTCACGGCGTCCTACGTCGGGGAGAACAAGGAGTTCGCCCGCCAGTATCTGTCCGGTGAGCTGGAGGTGGAGCTCACCCCGCAGGGCACGCTCGCCGAGCGGCTGCGAGCGGGCGGCTCCGGCATCCCCGCGTTCTACACCCCCGCGGGCGTGGGCACGCCGGTCGCCGAGGGCGGCCTGCCGTGGAAGTACGACCGGACAGGGAACGTCCTTGTCGCCTCACCGCCCAAGGAGGTCCGTGAGTTCCGCGGCCGCCGGTACGTCCTGGAGGAGGGCATCGTCGCCGACTTCGCGCTCGTGCACGCGCGGCTCGGCGACACCGACGGGAACCTCGTCTTCAACAAGGCGACGATGAACTTCAACCCCCTTGCAGCGATGGCGGGGCGGATCTGCGTCGCACAGGTCGAAGAACTCGTCGAGCCCGGTGGGATCGACCCCGCCCGGGTGCACCTGCCCGGCATCTACGTCCAGCGGATCGTCCACACCGGCCCGCAGACCAAGCACATCGAGAAGCGCACCGTCCGGGAGAGCGTGGCATGAGCGAGCAGCGGACCGGCTGGTCCCGGTCACAGATGGCGGCGCGCGCCGCGCGGGAACTCCGGGACGGCGAGTACGTCAACCTCGGCATCGGCCTGCCGACCCTGATCCCCAACTTCCTCGCGGAGGGCGTCCGGGTCACGCTCCACAGCGAGAACGGCATCCTCGGAACGGGCCCCTACCCGACCGACGACCAGGTCGACGCCGACCTGATCAACGCGGGAAAGGAGACCGTCACGGTCGGCCCGGGTGCGTCGTTCTTCGACTCCGCGCAGAGCTTCGGCATGATCCGCGGCGGCCACATCGACACCGCCGTGCTCGGGGGCATGCAGGTCTCCGGCACGGGTGACCTGGCCAACTGGATGGTGCCCGGGAAGATGGTCAAGGGAATGGGCGGCGCGATGGACCTGGTCCACGGCGCCAAGCGCGTCATCGTGCTCATGGAACACGTCGCCAAGGACGGCTCCCACAAGATCGTCGAGAGGTGCACCCTGCCGCTCACCGGGCAGGGGGTGGTACAGCGGATCATCACCGACCTGGCCGTGCTCGACGTCACGGCCGAGGGGTGCCGGCTTGTCGAACTGGCGCCCGGTGTCACCCTCGACGAGTTGTGCGAGAAGACGGGGACTCCTGTCTCGGCCTGACCCGCCACACGGCTGAACCGCCCCTCCCCGAGGCCATGCCGTCGGGAGGAACATCGACGAGGACGCTCTCCGCCACCGGCCCGCGACCCACACTGCGGCCGTGGCGTCCACGGCCGCGAGATCGGGCGGGGATACCTTCCTGCCCGGAGGGCGCCGCCAGGACGGACGCCTCGCGGGCCGGCAGCCCGGAGCCTGTGGTGGCGGAAGAACGGTCTCACGAAGGTCCGTTGCACCAGGTCCGTGCCGTCGTCGAGCGTGAGTCGGCGACCGGCGCGTGTCGGTCACCTCTGCCCTTGGGCCGAAGCCCACCCACGGCATGTACTCGGAGATGGGCGGATCGTCGTCACGCCGGGGAGACCGCGGCCCCTGTACGTCACCTCCGGTACAGGCCTCGCCCTGTATCCGGTTCCGGCGAGGTTGACCGACGGGAATCCACTGGGCACTTCCCGTGCGCCAGAAGAGCTTCATCTCCGTCATCTCACTTCATCCGGATCACCAGGCATCTGCGGTGATCGTCCTGGGGTGTTGCGGCTCGGGGCGGGGTACAGGGGGCACCGCGAAGCCCAGCCCCGAACATTTCAGTCCGACTGAAACTCGGGGCACAGTCGCACCGCCCCTGCTGGAACTGGAGCCTGCCCGGACTCCGGTTAAAGACAAACTGAAACCCTCCGAGGAGGAACGAGGAGCCGGTCACCGAAGGCTGGAGCACGGACGGCGACCCGGCCCTCGCGTTCAGGTGGTTCGACGTCCCGGATCTCGCCTCGGCGATCTGCGGCCCATTAGCCTCACAGGCGTCCTGGTCGAACGCGCCGAGACCCGCTTGATCACCGTGAGCGCAGTTTTCGGCGCCGGCATCCCGCTGCCCACTGACACTCCGACAGCTTCACAACACCCTTGTCCCGGTCCACGACCCTCACCTAGCCTGAGTTTGTGCCGCTAATAAACAAAGCCCGATCGCACACCGTCGTGCCGGGCAGTCCCCTCGCCCTCACCCGTCTCCGGATCGCGATCACCGCGTTCTTCGCCATGGACGGTTTCGTCTTCGCGGGGTGGGTGGTCCGGATCCCCGACATCAAGCACCAGACCCATGCCTCGGTCGGCGCACTGGGACTGGCTCTGCTCGGCGTCTCGGCCGGCGCGGTGATCACGATGACCCTCACGGGCCGGCTCTGCCGCCGGTACGGAAGCCACCCCGTGACAGTGGCCTGCGCGATCCTGCTGTCACTGAGCGTCGCCCTGCCGCCGCTCACCCACTCGGTACCGGCGCTCGGCGCGGTCCTGCTCATGTTCGGCGCCGCGTACGGCGGCCTGAACGTCGCCTTCAACAGCGCGGCCGTAGATCTGGTCGCCGCCCTCCGCCGGCCGATCATGCCGACCTTCCACGCGGCGTTCAGCCTGGGCGGCATGATCGGCGCGGGCCTCGGCGGCCTGGTCGCCGGCTCCCTCTCCCCCACCCGCCACCTCCTCGCCCTCACCGTGATCGGCCTGCTGGTCACGGCGGTCGCCGGCCGTACGCTCCTGCGGTACGACGTCCCGGTCCCGCACCCCGAGCGGCCCGCCGGCAGCGGCCGGCGCCGCCTGGACGCGCCCACCCGCCGGCGCGTCGTCGTGTTCGGCCTGATCGCCCTGTGCACGGCGTACGGCGAGGGGGCGATGGCCGACTGGGGCGCGCTGCATCTGCGGCAGGATCTGGATGCGTCCGCGGGTGTCGCCGCGGCCGGTTACACGTGTTTCGCGCTGGCCATGACGGCCGGCCGGGCGAGCGGGACGCGGCTGCTGGAGCGGTTCGGCCGGTCCAGGACCGTGGTCCTCGGTGGTGGCACGGCGGCGGCCGGGATGGTGCTCGGCTCCCTCGCGCCCTGGGTGTGGGCGGCTCTGCTCGGCTTCGCGGTGACCGGCCTGGGCCTGGCCAACCTGTTCCCGGTGGCGGTGGAACGGGCGGGAGCGCTGGCGGGCCCGTCGGGCGTCGCGACGGCGTCCACCCTGGGCTACGGCGGCATGCTGCTGGGCCCGCCGGCGATCGGCTTCATGGCGGCCTGGACGTCACTGCCGACGGCGTTGACGAGCGTGGCGGTACTGGCGGCATCGGCCGCACTGATCGGCGCGACGACCGGGCGAACAGCCTGAAGGGGCGCGGGGAACCGCGCGACCGGGCATGGCTGCCGGTCTCAGTCCAGCAACCCCGGTTCCGGCACCGACTCCAGCACCCCGGCCAGCCTCACCATGTCGGCCTCGCTCCACCCCGGCGGGCGCGTGATCCGCGCCCACGCGGTCGTCGGCATCGTCCCGTACCGGTGTCCGAAGCCGTCCGGCACGCTGTCCGCTCCGGCCAGATCGCACGCCACCTGCCAGAACGTCAGCAGCGGGTACCACTGCATCGCCGGTGACACGTCCCGGGCGCGCGGACGGTCCAGCCAGTCCGGCCGGTGGAGGGCCAGGTCGGGGGACCACCAGACGACCGGGTCGGAACCGTTCTGGAGGTAGACGGCCCGGGGTTCTCCCCAGGGTGCCGCGGGGACGGCGTAGTCCTTCGGCACCTGCGCGAAGCGGACGTTCGCGCCGTCGTCGACCACCGGGCGCCACTCGGGGCTGCCCGGCCGGCGCCGCGCGGTGAGCGTCTTCCAGAGCGGGTTGTCGTAGGTGGGCCCGACGAACAGCGCCCCGTCGGTCTCCTTGGTGAGCCTGGCCAGGGAGCCGTCGAGGGCGGACTCCATGGAGAAGGAGCCGAGGCTCTCGCCGTAGACGAGGAGCCTGGGGCGGGAGCCGGCGGGGAGGGTGCGCCACTTGTCGTAGACCGCGTCGAAGAGGGCCCGTCCGGTGTCGGCGGCCTCGTCCTCGGTGAGCGCGGAGACCCAGCTGGGCAGGTAGGAGTACTGCATGGCGACCTCGGCGGTGTCGCCGCCCCACATGTACTCCAGGGGCTTGCTGCCCTGGCCGTTGATCCAACCGGTGCCGGTCGTGCCCATGACGGCGAGGATCCTGCGGGAGAAGCCGCCGGTGCGTTCGAGTTCGCGTACGGCGAGGGCGGCGCGCTCGTCGAGGGTGGCGGCGGAGCGCAGGCCGACGTAGACACGTACCGGATCCTCGGCCGGGCGGCCGGTGAACGCGGTGATGTCGGCGCGGGTGGTGGCCGTACCGACGAAGTTGCGGCCCTGGGCGCCCAGGGTGTCCCAGTGGGCGGCGGACGCGGGGCTGCCGGAGAGGGTGCGCAGGCCGGGCTGGTGGACGCCCTCGGCGGTGCCCTTGTCGGCGAGGGACGCGCCGCTCTCGATCGCGTCCAGTGCCGCGTTCAGCAGGAAGCCCTGGACGACTCCGACGATCACGAAGGCGGCGAGCACGACTCCGGTGGCGTACGCGACGGGGCGCGGGATCAGCGCGTCGAACGCACGGGCGACGATGCGGGTGCCGAGCCGTACCGTACGGGCGATCAGGAGCAGCAGTGCTCCGACGAGCGCGGCCACGAGCGGGACGAATACCCACTGCCACCAGACCACCTGAGGGGGCAGGGTCACCGCCCGGCGGACCTGGCCCTCCCAGCGGACGCTCCAGGCGGTGACGGTGACGATCGCCGCGATCCCGAGCACCCCCAGGGCCGCCCCTGTGACCCTGCGGACGTGCGGGCGGATACGGACGCCCGCCCAGCGGAGCAGGAACCGGGCGAATGTCTGCAGTACGGCGCCGACGGCGTAGCCGAAGGCCGCCGAGACGCCGGCGGCGAGTCCCTGGAGCCACCAGGAGCGCGGGAGCAGGGACGGGGTGAGGGACAGGCAGTAGCACAGGACCGCCACGGCCATCCCGCCCGGGCACGGCCGTCGCCGGACCACCCGGTCGGGGCCCGCGTGCCGGCGCACCCGCTCCGCCGCCCCGCGGGCCCAGTCCCTCGTACGCTTCAGCGCCCTGCCCGCAACACTCACTTGGCCACCTCGGGACCACGATCGGCCACCGCGCCTGCCGTCGCATCCCGAAGATCCCTCCGGTCGCTCCGCTCGGCCGAACAAATGGTGCAGAGCGTCATGGGACATTCCATCGTTGTGGGCATGGCCCAGGCCCAGACAACCGAGAGTCCCCGCTCCACGCCGCCTGCGGCCGGACCGACGCCGCCCACGCCGACCGCGATGGTGGTCGGCTCGATGGTCGGCGCCGGTGTGTTGTCGCTGCCGTGCCGCTTCACCGAGGAGACCGGAGTCGCGGGCGGGTTGATCGCCTGGGTGATCGCGGGCACGGGCCTGCTGATGCCGGCCCTGGTCTTCCGGTCGCTCGCGCTGCGGCGGGCGGCCCCGGATGCCGGTGTGCACGCCTGTGACAACGGTGCGGCCAAGCACGTCGTCGTCGCCGGGATGCCCAGGCCGCGGTCGCCGACCGACGAGGGCCCGGCCGCGTTCGTCGACGTGGTCGCCAAGGCGCTGGGGCCACCGGAGCCGGGTGCGGTGGAGACCGGTGGTGGCGTCCACGCCTCCCGGCGGCAGCAGTGGGACAGCGGGAACACCGCGGTCGCGCCGGAGCCGGGCGTGGTCTTCACCTGTGACCGCGACACCCGGACCAACTCCCTGCTCCGCGAGGCGGGCGTCGAGGTCGTCACCATCGTCGGCGCCGGACTGGGCCGGGAGCGCGGCGGCGGGCACTGCATGCCCTGCCCGCCGGTGCGCGACCCGGTCGAGTTCTGACCCGCCCGGCCCAAGGATGCCGCTTCCCCGGCTCCCCACCCGGACGGCGCTGGTGGCCGTGCTGGCCGTGCTGGTGCCGGTGAACCTGCTCAACAACCGCTGGGCCCCGTCCTGGATCCTGCTCACCGCGGTGGTCGCCTCGGCCGTCCTGGTGGCGCTGCTGTTCTGGGCAGGGGGCAGCTGGCAGGAGCTGGGGCTGGGCGCGAACACCCTCGCGGACGGGGTGCGTTGGGCCGTCGCCCTGATCGGGATCGTCGCGGCGGTCTATCTGTGCGCGGCCCTTCTCCCGGTCACCCGCGAGCTGTTCGAGGATCAGCGGACCGATGCGCTGGACGGCTCGGGGATCGCCTTCGAGGTGCTGGTCGCGGTGCCCGTGGGGACGGTGCTGCTGGAGGAGATCGCGTTCCGCGGCGTCCTGTTCGCGCTGCTGCGCCGGCTGCGCACGGCGACGACGGCCGCCGTCCTCTCCTCCGTCCTCTTCGGTCTCTGGCACATCCTGCCGTCGCTGAACCTCGGCAGGGACAAGCCGACGCTGGGTTCTCTCTTCGGGCACTCGGTCGCCGGTGCGGTCCTGGTGGACATCGGAGCCGTGCTGTTCACCGCCGCGGCGGGCTGTCTGCTGTGCTGGCTGCGCGACCGCAGCGGCTCGCTGCTGGCGCCGATGGCCCTGCACTGGGCGGTCAACGCCCTGGGGTACACGGTGGGTTTCCTGCTGCGCCGGTGACGGCGGCATGGGGCAGACTCACGGCATGGAGACTGCCGAGTTCCTTCGGATCCTGGACCGGGAGGGCGGGGCGCTGGCCGCGGCCGCCCTGGCGGCGGGGCTCGACGCCGACGTGCCGACCTGCCCGGGCTGGCAGGTGCGCGACCTGCTGCGGCACACGGGCACGATCCACCGCTGGGCGGCCGGTGTCGTCGCCGACGCCCATCCCGAACGCCGTCCCTTCCCGGACCCGCCGGCCCTCGACGGCACCGAGCTGATCAGCTGGTACCGGGACGGGCACCGTGGCCTTGTCGACACCCTGGCCACCGCACCGCGGAATGTGGAGTGCTGGACCGTGCACCCGGCGCCGGCCTCCTCGCCACTGGCCTTCTGGGCCCGCCGGCAGGCCCATGAGACGACCGTCCACCGGTACGACGCCGAGGCGGCGCGTGGCGGCCCGGCCTCCCCGATCGGCAGGGACTTCGCGGTCGACGGCATCGACGAACTGCTGCGCGGCTTCCACGCCCGCCCACGCAGCCGGCTGCGCACCGGGGTCCCGCGGGTGCTGCGGGTGCGCGCCCTGGACGCGGACGCCGCCTGGACCGTACGGCTGTCACCCGAGCCGCCCGTGACGGAGCCCGGCGCAGTCTGCGAGGCGATCACCGAACTCGCCGGTCCCGCCGACCGGTTGTATCTGGGGCTGTGGAACCGGGTGCCCGTGCCGAGGGTGACCGGCGATCCCGAACTGGCCGAACTGTGGCGTACGAAGTCCGGAATCTGACCGGCCGGGAACTCACCGCCGGAATCCGACCGGCCGGGATGTGACCGGGCGGGATGTGACCGGGCGGTTCAGCTCGCCAGCATCCGGGTCAGCACCGCGCGCTGCACCGGCAGCACCTCGCCGTGCAGGGTGCGGCCCTTTCCGGTGAGCGCCACCCGGACACCCCGCCGGTCCTCCGCGCACATGGCCCGCTCGACCAGGCCGTCCTTCTCCAGCCGGGCGATCAGCCTGGACAGCGCGCTCTGGCTGAGGTGCACGCGCTCGGCGATCTCCTGGACGCGGAAGCTGCAGGCGCCGTCCGCCGCCCGGCCGTCGGAGAGCAGGTCGAGAACCTCGAAGTCGCTGGCGCACAGGCCGTGGCCGTGCAGGGCGCGGTCGAGCTCGCACTGGGTGCGGGCGTGCAGCGCCAGAATGTCCCGCCACTGCTCCACGAGCGCCTGTTCGGGCTTGTTCGCCGCCATCCCGGCACCGTAGCAGAGAATCGAGTTTGTTGCATCGTAATTAAATGCGTTTGCATTCAATGCAGGTGCATGTAGTGTCTCTGGCCATGACCTCTCCGCTCACCGCCCCCGCTTCAGAGGGACGCTGGACTCCCCGCCTCTGGGGCACTCTGCTGGTGCTCTGCGCCGCGATGTTCCTCGACGCCCTGGACGTGTCGATGGTCGGCGTCGCCCTCCCGTCGATCGGCTCCGACCTGCACCTGTCGACCTCGACCCTGCAATGGATCGTCAGCGGCTACATCCTGGGCTACGGCGGCCTGCTCCTGCTCGGCGGCCGTACGGCCGACCTGCTCGGCCGGCGCCAGGTGTTCCTGGTGGCCCTCGGCGTCTTCGCACTCGCCTCCCTGCTCGGCGGCCTGGTCGACTCGGGCCCGCTGCTGATCGCCAGCCGGTTCATCAAGGGCCTGAGCGCGGCCTTCACCGCTCCGGCCCGCCTCTCGATCATCACCACCACGTTCCCGGAGGGCCCGCTGCGCAACCGCGCCCTCTCCATCTACACCACCTGCGCGGCCACCGGCTTCTCCATGGGCCTGGTGCTGTCCGGCCTGCTCACCGAGGCCAGCTGGCGCTTCACCATGCTGCTGCCCGCCCCGATCGCCCTGATCGCGCTCCTCGCCGGCCTGAAGCTGCTGCCGCGCAGCTCCCGCGAACGCGACCACAACGGCTACGACATCCCCGGCGCCGTCCTCGGCACCGCCTCGATGCTGCTGCTGGTGTTCACGGTGGTGGAGGCTCCGCAGGTCGGCTGGGCGTCGGCCCGCACCCTGCTCTCCTTCCTCGCGGTCGCCGTCCTGCTGACCGTCTTCGTCCGGATCGAGCGCCGCTCCCCCGGCCCGCTCGTCCGCCTCGGCGTGCTGCGCTCGGGCACCCAGATCCGTGCCCAGCTCGGCGCGGTCGCCTTCTTCGGCTCGTACGTCGGCTTCCAGTTCCTGACCACCCTCTACATGCAGTCGCTGCTCGGCTGGTCCGCGCTGCACACCGCGCTGGCCTTCCTGCCGGCGGGCGCACTGGTGGCAGTGTCGTCGACCAAGGTCGGGGCGATCGTGGACCGCTTCGGCACCCAGCGCCTGATAGCGGCCGGCTTCGCGCTGATGGTCCTCGGATACGCCCTGTTCCTGCGCGTCGACCTCACCCCGGTCTACGCGGCGGTGATCCTGCCGTCGATGCTGCTCATCGGCGCGGCCTGCGCGCTGGTCTTCCCCTCGCTCAACATCCAGGCCACCAACGGCGTCGACGACCACGAGCAGGGCATGGTCTCCGGCCTTCTCAACACCTCGGTGCAGGTGGGCGGCGCGATCTTCCTGGCGATCGTCACCGCCGTGGTCACGGCTGGTGCGCCCGCCCATGCGACGGCGCAGGCGGTGCTCGACAGCTACCGTCCGGGCTTCATGGTGGTCACGGGTGTGGCCCTCGCCGGGCTGCTGATCACGCTGCCGGGGCTGCGCACCCGGCGTCCGCAGCGGCAGACCGTCGTGATCGCCAGGTCCACCTCCCTGGAGGCGGAGCGCGTGTCCGTGCGCGACTGAGGGGGAGGCCTGCGAACATGCGCCCGGCGGGGCCTTGTTGCTCCGCCGGGCGCACGGCTGTGAGACTGGCGGGATGACGAGTCACGGGGGACGGCGCGGTCAGGCCGAGCGGGACGCGATCACCGTCGAGATCGGCTACGCGCTGTGCAGTGCGGTGTTCGCGGCGGCGGTCGTCTTCGGAGCGGTGGCCGGCCCGGCGCTGCTGTTCCGGCTGCCCGCCGTTTTCGAACGCGTTCTGCCCCTTGTGGGGGTGGTGCTCGCCGCCGTGCTGTTCCTCGCCCGGGTCGTCAGTGTGCTCGTCCGCTTCCGGCGCTCGTCTCAGCCCAGCCAGCCCGGCCGCACCAGCCCCGACTCATAGGCCAGGACGACCAGTTGGGCCCGGTCACGGGCGCCCAGCTTGACCATCGTGCGGCTCACATGGGTCTTGGCGGTGAGGGGGCTGACCACCAGGCGGCGGGCGATCTCCTCGTTGGACAGGCCGATGCCGACCAGGGCCATCACCTCCCGCTCCCGCTCGGTGAGCCGGGCGAGGGCGTCGGCGGCGGCCGGCTCCTTGGAACGTGCGGCGAACTCCGCGATCAGCCGCCGCGTCACCCCCGGCGACAGCAGCGCGTCGCCGTCCACCACCGCCCTGACGGCGCGCACCAGTTCCTCCGGTTCGGTGTCCTTGACCAGGAAGCCGGAGGCACCGGAGCGGATCGCCTCGAAGACGTACTCGTCCAACTCGAACGTCGTCAGCATCACCACCCTGACGTCCGCCAGTTCCTCCTCCCCGGTGATACGGCGGGTCGCCGCCAGGCCGTCGAGCCGCGGCATCCGGATGTCCATCAGGACGACGTCGGGGCGCAGTTCCCGTACCTTGCGCACCGCCTCCTCGCCGTCGGCCGCCTCCCCTGCCACCTCGATGTCCGGCTGCGCGTCGAGCAGCGCCCGGAAACCCGCCCGCACCAGCGACTGGTCGTCCGCGAGCAGTACCCGGATCATCGGTCCTCCCTGTCGTCCACCGGCAGTACGGCGAGCACCCTGAAGCCGCCGTCGGCACGCGGTCCCGCCTCGATCGTGCCACCCAGCGCGGCCGCCCGCTCCCGCATCCCGGCCAGCCCGTTCCCGCTGCCGCCGGCGTCCTCGCCGGTCGCGGGCCCGTCGTCGTCGATCCGCAACCGCAGCTCCCCGCCGCCGGGTTCGAGCAGCACACGCGCGTGCCGCGAACCCGAGTGCCGTACCACATTGGTGAGCGCCTCCTGCACGATCCGGAAGGCGGCCAGGTCGGCGCCGGGCGGCAGCCGCGGCGGCTCCCCCTCCACCGTCACCGTGAGCCCGGCACTCGCCGCCTGTTCGACCAGTTCCGGCAGCCGCCCGAGGCCGGGCGCCGGTGTGCGCGGGGCGTCTCCCGGCGCGCGCAGGGTGTCGAGCACCTGGCGGACCTCGCCGAGCGCCTCCTTGCTGGCGGCCTTGATGGTGGTGAGCGCGGCCCGGGCCTGCTCCGGGTCGGAGTCCAGGAGCGCGAGGCCCATCCCGGCCTGGACGTTGATGACGGAGATGCTGTGGGCCAGCACGTCGTGCAACTCGCGGGCGATGCGCAGCCGTTCCTCGTCCGCGCGCCGCCGGGCGGCCTGCGCACGGTCGGCCCGCTCCCGCGCCCACTGCTCCCGCCGGACCCGGGCCAGCTCCGCCACGGAGACGATGATCAGCACCCAGGTGGCGATGACCATCTCCAGGCCGAGGTTCGCGCCCCTGTCGTCCGGTGGCGGCAGCAGGCGGTACAGCCAGAGCGAGATCAGCAGGTGGCCGGCCCACAGCATCCCGACGGCCGCCCAGGCGGCCCGGCGGTGCTCGGCGACGATCGCGCTGAAACAGGCCACGGCGACGGCCGCGAAGATCGGCCCGTACGGGTATCCGGCGGCGAGGTAGACCAGGGCGAGCCCCGCCGTGCCGAACGCCACCGGCACCGGGTGCCGGTGCCGCCACAGCAGCAGGACACAGGTGGCCAGGAGCAGCAGGCGGGCCGGCACGTCGAGGTGTTCGCGGTGCGGCTGCTGGTGGGCGGCGAAGTTCGAGCCCACCAGCACCAGGACAGTGAGCACCACGGTGGAGCGCCACGGCAGGCGGGCGCGCGACGGCTCGGTGGCACCGTGGTCGGCGCGGTGCCACCACGGCGGCCCGTAGCGCCACCATTGCGCGGGGCCGCGCTCCCGTACGCGCTGCTCGTCCATGCCCGCCACGCTAGACGGCGCCGGCCCGGGCGGGCGTCGGCCCGGCGAGGTGATCACGCGTACTCCCCGGGGAGTAGACCGCCGCTCCTGGTCAGCGCCCGGACGCCAGCTCCGCCACCTCGGCGTCGAACAGCCGCTCCTGGTCGAAGCCCATGCCCGTGAAGTGCCCGGCGAGTTCGAGGGAGAGCACGCCGTGCATCCGGGTCCAGAACGCCAGCGCCCGGCGCAGCACCCCCGGCGGCGCGGGGTGGTCGCCGGCCCATCGGCGGTGCTGGGAGAGGTGCGCGGTGAATCCTGCGGAGGCCGGTGCCGGCGCCTCGGGCTCGGCCGCCGCGCAGACGTCGAGCAGGGCCGCCATGATCTCCTGGGCGATCGAGGTGATGTCGTCCGGCGCGTGATAGCCGGGGACCGGGGTCCCGTAGACGAGGAAGTACCGCTGGGGGTCCTCCAGCGCCCAGCGGCGCAGGGCGTGGGCGAGGCCCTCGATACCGGCACCGGAGTCCGCGGCGGCACGGAAGGTGTCGGCCAGGCCGCGGTAGGCGTCCCGGATCAGTTCGGTGATCAGCTCGTCGCGGCTGCCGAAGTAACGGTAGAGAGCGGGGCCGCTCATGCCCAGTTCCTTGGCGATCGCGTTCAGGGACAGGCCCGACGCGCCGGACTTGGCCAGCTGCTCCCAGGCGCGCGCCTTGATGTCCGCCCGTACCTGGCTCCGGTATCGCTCGCGGGGGCTCACCGCGTCCGCGTCTGCCGCCATGACCTTCACGCTCCTCTCGCCCTGACCTGCCGAGCTTCCGAGTTCCTGGGTCTCCGGGTGCCCGGGGGCTCCCGGGCTTCCCGAGCTTCAGGGTTGTTTCAACCTATCACTCACGAGAGTAGCTCTAACGGTCGCAATGACAACCCCCATCGCGAGAGCTTGACACCATCGAGAGCAGGAGTCATGTTTGTTATAGCTTCTAACTCAAGCGAGTAGCTCTCTCGCTTGCGAATGCATCTACACACGGAGGTCGTCATGGGAACTGCAGGAATCGCCGGAACCGCAGGAACCGCCGGAAGCGCCCAGCTCGTCGAGATCGTCCTGCCGGGCGTCGTGGAGCCGGACGGGCTGCTGATCCGGCGCCGGGAGATCCCGGCCCCGGGCCCCGGGCAGATCGTCGTCCGGATGGAGGCCACCGGCGTCTCCTTCGCGGAGCAGCAGATGCGCCGCGCCCGCTACTACGACCAGCCGCCCTTCCCCTTCGTCCCCGGCTACGACCTGGTCGGTACGGTGCTCACGGCCGGCGAGGGTGTCGCGCCGGCGCTCCTCGGCAAGCGGGTGGCGTCACTGGTGAAGGTCGGCGGCTGGGCCACTCACGTGGTGCTGGACGCGGCCGATGCCGTGGAGGTGCCCGCCGGGGTCGGCGCGGCGGAGGCCGAGACGCTGGTGGTCAACGGCATCACGGCCTGGCAGATGCTGCACCGCAGGGCCAGGGTGCGCGAGGGCGGCACGATCCTGGTGCACGGCGCCAACGGCGGGGTCGGCACGGTCCTCGTCCAGCTCGCCCGCGCGGCGGGTCTGCGGGTGATCGGCACCGCCTCCGCCCGTCACCACGACGCGCTGCGGGAACTGGGCGCGACCCCGGTCGACTACCGCGCCGAGGACGTTCCGGCGCGGGTCCGCGAACTGGCGCCCGGCGGTGTCGACGCCGTCTTCGACCACCTCGGCGGCCGCAGTGTCGTCGACTCCTGGCGGCTCCTCGCCCCGGGCGGCACCCTCGTCGCGTACGGCAGCGCCACCACCCGGGACGACTCGGGCTCCAAGCAGTTGCCCGTGCTGAAGATCCTCGGCCGGGTGTGGCTGTGGAACGCGCTGCCCAACGGCCGGCACGCGTACTTCTTCAACGTCTGGGCGGGCCGCGCCCTGAACAAGGACCGCTTCCGGGCCCGCCTCGGCGCCGACCTCACCCAGGTGTTCCGGGCCCTCCAGCGCGGCGAGGTCTCCGCGCGCATCGCCGCCCGGCTGCCTCTCACCCGGGCGGCCGAGGCCCTGCGGCTCGCCGAGTCGGGGACCGTGGCGGGGAAGGTCGTGCTGATCCCGGACAGCGGGGACGGGGCGACCGCCACCCCGGCGCAGTGAGGTGCCCGTCGGCTCAGCGGCCGCTGGCCGCGAACGCCCCGCCCGCCGCGAAGGCCAGCCCGGCGAAGCGTTCGCCGATCCGGCGGTGGGTGGCCGCGTCCGGGTGGAGCTGGTCGGGCAGCGGGAGTTCGGCGGCGTCGGCCTCGCCGTAGAGGGCCCGGCCGTCGAGGTGGTGGAGGTGCGGGTCCTCGGCCGAGCGCTGGGCGACGATCCGGGCCAGTTCGTCCCGGATGACGGCCAGGGTGAGTTTGCCGTTCGCGCGGTCGGCCGGGTCGCCGGCCGCCGTGAAGGTGAGCCGGCCCTCGCCGAAGGCGCTCAGGTCCATGGCCGTGGGGCCGGGCGTGTCCTCGTGGATGGGGCACAGGATCGGCGACACGACCAGCAGCGGAGTCTCCGGGTGTCCCTCGCGGACGGTGTCGAGGAAACCGTGGACGGCGGGGCCGAAGGCGCGCAGCCGCATCAGGTCGGCGTTGACGACGTTGATGCCGAGTTTCAGGCTGATCAGGTCGGCGGGGGTGTCCCGTACGGCGCGGGCGGTGAACGGGTCGAGCAAGGCGCTGCCGCCCAGCCCCAGGTTGACCAGTTCCACTCCGGCCAGCGAGGCCGCGAGGGCGGGCCAGATACTGGTGGGGCTCGCGGCGTCGGAGCCGTGGCTGATGGAACTCCCGTGGTGGAGCCAGACCTTGCGGCCGCGGTCGGATACGGCGGCGAGCGGGGTGTCGGTGCGCAGCGCGACCAGTTCGGTGGTCTCGTTGTGCGGCAGCCAGATCTCGACGTCCTTGTCCGCCGCGGGCAGGCCGGTGAAGCGGAGGGTGCCGACCGGGCCCGGGCGCACCTCCGTCGTCCCTGCGCTCATGTCGATGACCTGGACCCTGCCGCCGGTCACCACGCCCTGACCGGTCAGGGCGCCGTCGACGAGCAGGTCGTAGACGCCGTCCGGGCGGGGCGGGGCACCGACGTAGAGCCGCTTGGTGGGCAGGGTGTCCAGTTCCACGGCGGTGGCGCGGGTGCGGAACACCAGTCGTACGCCGGAGGGCTGGGACTCGACCATGGCGAGTTGCGGGTCGGCGCACTGGGCGCGGGCCCGGGCCGGGAGCCGGTGCGGCAGGATGCCGTGCTCCGTGCGCTCCAGATCGAGGGCTCCGCGCAGGAGGTCGGGGGTGATCGGGGTGGTGATCCAGCGGGGGTCGCGGTGGTCGGTGCTCATCGCCTCTGCCTCGGGAGCTTGCGGATACGGGGGTTCAGGTACGGGGCCAGTTGCGGAGAAGAGCGTCGAGGGCGTCGAGGATGCGGGTCCAGGACTCCTGGCTGTCGGGGGCGCTGTGGCTGAAGCCCCCGCTCAGTTCCAGGTCGACATAGCCGTGGAAGACGCTGCCGAGCATCCGGACGGCGTGGGTCTCGTCCGGTTCGGTCAGGTCGTAGCCGCGCAGGATCGCCCGGGTCATCTGCGCGTGCCGGACACCGGCGCTGGCGGCCGCCGTCTCCGGGTCGAGACGCAGCCGGGCCGCCGTGTAGCGGCCGGGGTGGGCGCGGGCGTAGTCGCGGTAGGCGCCGGCGAACGCGACGAGGGCGTCCCTGCCGGCCCGGCCGGCCAGCGCGTCGGCGGCCCGGTCGGCCAGTTCCTCCAGCGCCAGCAGGGCGATCCGCGTCCTGAGGTCCTGGGAGCTCCGCACGTGCGAGTACAGACTCGCGACCTTCACATCGAACCGTCTGGCCAGCGCCGAGACGGTCACCTGGTCGAAGCCGACCTCGTCGGCCAGCTCGGCTCCCGCCCGGACCAGCCGCTCCGTGCTCAGTCCCGCTCGCGCCACAGCCGCTCCTCCGCTTCACCTCTTGCCTGAATCAATTATGCATTTGCCTAAACCTATTAGGCAAATTAGCGTGCAGTGCATGAGACAGCTGAGTGAGCAAGAGATCCGTGCCGCGTTCGTGAACTGCACCAAGGGTGCGGCGAAACGCCTGACCATCCCGCACGACCTGGGCGAACGACCATGGGGCGACCTGGACTACTTCGGCTGGCGCGATCCACAGGCACCGGACCGCGCCTACCTGGTGACCGAACGGGACGGTCACACCCTGGCCGTGGCGCTGCGCTGCCCGAGCGCTTCCTCCTGGCAGACCCGGCGCAGCATGTGCTCGATCTGTCTGACCACGCACACCGGCGGTGTCTCGCTGTTGGTGGCCGCGAAGGCGGGCAAGGCCGGGCAGCAGGGCAACTCGGTGGGCGCCTACCTCTGCAGCGACCTCGCCTGTTCGCTGTATGTGCGGGGCAGGCGGGACGCGGGCATGGGCGGGCGCATGCCGGAGTCGCTCACGCTGGAGGAGAAGATACGGCGGACGGTGACGAACCTGTACGCGTTCCTGGACAAGGTGACTGCCTGAAGGTGACTGCCTGAAGACGACGGGCCGACGGCCGGCGGGGCCACCTGGCGGCTCCCGTTACGGAAAGACCAGCCCCACTCCGTGGGCGAGCTGGGCGGCCGCGTGCCGGAAGAACCGCTCCCGTTCCTCCACGACCCCCTTGAACTGGCCGAACAGCTCGAACCCGACCAGCCCGAACAGCTGGGCCCAGGCCGCGGTCATCGCCACGGCCACCTCTGGCGGGAGGCCCGGCATCAACTCGGCGGCCATCCGGCGCGCCTCGGGTGCGAGTTCGGCAGGTACGGGAGTAAGGGCCAGCCCCCGCCCCTCGAACGCCTCGCGCACGATGCCGATCAGCACGAGGGCGACCCGGGCGGCCGGCGGGATGGTGGTGTCCGGCGCCGAGTAGCCGGGCACCGGCGAGCCATAGATCAGGGAGTACTCGTGCGGGTGCGCCAGCGCCCAGCCGCGCACCGCCTCGCACACGGCGACCCAGCGCTGCGCGGGAACGGCGTCGGCGGCAGCGGCGTGGGCGGTCTCGGCGGCCTCACCGAGGGAGTCGTAGGCGTCGATGATCAGTGCGGTGAGCAGGTCGTCGCGACTGGGGAAGTAGCGGTAGAGCGCCGAGGAGACCATGCCGAGTGCGCGTGCGACGGCCCGCAGGGACAGCTTGGCGGCGCCCTCGGCGGCGAGCTGTCTGCGCGCCTCGTCCTTGATGGCCGCGGTGACTTCCATCCTGGCTCGCGCACGGGCGCCCTGGGGGGTGGTCATGGGGAGCAGTTTGCCATGTTCGCAGAGCGGTGCACACGATTTGGAGCAGTGCACTCGAACTTGAGCACCGATCCGTCTTCAGTGCACCGATCTCAAACAAGTGCGCCGCACACAAAAGAGAGCACCGCTCTTGCTTTGGATCGCCGATCTCCCTCACACTGGAGTCAAGCGAGAGCACCGCTCTCCCAAACTGCGGGGGTCACCGTGTCGGCACATGTCCAGAAGCCCGGCTGGTTCACCGTCAACATCTTCAACCGGGCGGTGGCCTGGCTCACCCGGCGCGGTCTCAGCATCTGGGGCTCCCGCGTCCTCGCCGTCCGGGGACGCAAGAGTGGGGAATGGCGCACCACGCCCGTGAACCTGCTGACAGTCGATGGACAGCAGTATCTGGTCGCGCCGCGCGGCCACGTCCAGTGGACCCACAACATGCGCGCCGCCGGCGGCGGCGAACTGCGGCTCGGCAAGAACGTGGACGTCTTCACCGCCACCGAGGTCGCCGACGACGACAAGGTCGAGTTGCTGCGGGCCTACCTGAAGCGCTGGAAGGCCGAGGTCGGTGTCTTCTTCAACGGGGTCGGCCCCGACTCCCCCGACGCCGACCTGCGCCGCATCGCTCCCGACCACCCGGTCTTCCGGATCGCCGTCACGAGGTGACCGAGCCCTCGCTTTCCGTGTCGTCCGCGTCCAGCTCGGCGGTCCTCTCCGCGGCGACCGGCTCCGGAACGAGTGTGGTGAGGGCGCGCTGGGCCAGCGGGTGGGAGCGCATGAGTTCACCGAGGGTGGTCCTGCCCTGGGTGATCTCCTTGAACGCGCGCCAGGCGGGGCGGAAGCCGGTCAGGGCCGCGTGGAACAGCCCGGGCCGGCGCTCGAACGCCGCCAGCATCCGCTTGCCGACGCTCATCTCGACGCCGAGGCCGGCCTTGATGGCGAAGGCGTAGTTCAGCGCCTGACGGCGGGTGTCCACGGCGTCGTGGGCCTCGGCGATCCGCACCGCCCACTCCCCCGCGAGCCGCCCCGAGCGCAGCGCGAAGGAGATGCCCTCGCGGGTCCAGGGTTCGAGAAGGCCCGCCGCGTCGCCGCAGACCAGCACCCGGCCGCGGGAGAGCGGCGAGTCGTCGGCCCGGCAGCGGGTCAAGTGGCCGGAGGAGATGCTCGGTTCGAAGCCGGCGAGGCCGAGCCGGGCGATGAAGTCCTCCAAGTAGCGCTTGGTCGCGGCACCTTCGCCGCGTGCCGAGATCACGCCGACGGTGAGGGTGTCCCCCTTGGGGAAGACCCAGCCGTAACTGCCGGGCATCGGACCCCAGTCGATGAGGACGCGCCCCTTCCAGTCCTCGGCGACCGTCTCCGGCACCGGGATCTCCGCCTCCAGGCCGAGGTCCACCTGGTCGACCTTCACCCCGACGTGGGCGCCTATCCGGCTGGCGCTGCCGTCGGCGCCGACCACCGCGCGGGCCAGCAGGGTCTCGCCGCCCTGGAGGACGACGGCGACCGTGCGCCGGTCCGGGACGGCCGAGCCGTGCTGCTCGACGCGCTGCACGGCGGCACCCGTGCGCAGCTCGGCGCCCGCCTTCTGGGCGTGCTCGACCAGCTGCTGGTCGAACTCGGGCCGGTTGATCAGCCCGAACATCATCTGCTTGGAGCGGCGGGTACGGGTGAACCGTCCGTTGTTGGAGAACGTGACCGCGTGCACCCGGTCCTTGAGGGGCAGCTCGAAGCCGGGCGGCAGCGCGTCGCGCGAGGGGCCGATGATGCCTCCGCCGCAGGTCTTGTAGCGGGGGAGTTCGGCCTTCTCCAGCAACAGCACACGCCGTCCCGCGACCGCCGCCGCATAGGCGGCCGAGGCCCCCGCGGGTCCCGCGCCCACCACGACGACGTCCCACACCTGCTGCACGCCGTCCGCCTGCACGTCGTCCGCCGAAGAATTCTCGCCGCTCACGATGGTCCGCTGCTCCGATCAAGCCGTAGAAGCCGTATCAAGCCGTAGGTCAGGTCCTGCCCGTTCAAGCCGTAGGTCAGGTCCTGTCCGTCCATAAGCCGACACCTGTCACCTGTCCCCCCGCATCCTACGGCGGAGATCGCCGCAGGCCGCTGTGGGAGGATCCATGTACTCACCAGTTGAACGTCGCACCCACGAGGAGCGTGCCCATGTCGTCCAATCCGGTCGCCGAGACCGTCGCCGCCCTGCTGCCCAGGGCGCAGGCGGAGCTCGCCGAGCTGGTGGCCTTCAAGTCGGTGGCGGACTTCGCCCAGTTCCCGAAGAGCGAGAGCGAGGGCGCCGCGAACTGGGTCGCCGACGCCCTGCGCGCCGAGGACTTCGTGGACGTCGCCGTACTGGACACCCCGGACGGCACACAGTCGGTGTACGGCTGCCTGCCCGGGCCGGAAGGCGCCAGGACGGTCCTGCTGTACGCGCACTACGATGTGCAGCCGCCGCTGGACGAGTCCGCCTGGACCACCCCGCCGTTCGAGCTGACCGAGCGCGACGGCCGCTGGTACGGGCGCGGTGCCGCCGACTGCAAGGGCGGTGTGATCATGCACCTGCTGGCGTTGCGTGCGCTGAAGGCGAACGGCGGTGTCCCGGTCCACGTCAAGGTGATCGCCGAGGGCTCGGAGGAGATGGGCACCGGCGGTCTGGAGCGGTACGCCGAGCAGCACCCCGAGCTGCTGGAGGCGGACACGATCGTCATCGGCGACGCGGGCAACTTCCGCGTCGGGCTGCCGACCGTGACCACGACCCTGCGCGGAATGACCCTGGTGCGTGTCCAGATCGACACGCTTCAGGGCAATCTGCACTCCGGGCAGTTCGGTGGCGCCGCCCCGGACGCCCTGGCCGCGCTGATCCGTGTGCTGGACTCGCTGCGTGCGGCGGACGGTTCGACGACGGTCGACGGGCTCGCGCCGGAGACGGGCTGGGAGGGGCTGGAGTACGACGAGGGGCAGTTCCGCAAGGACGCGAAGGTGCTGGACGGCGTCGGGCTGATCGGCGACGGCTCGGTAGCGGACCGCATCTGGGCCCGTCCGGCGGTCACGGTGCTCGGCATCGACTGCCCGCCGGTGGTCGGCGCCACCCCGTCGGTGCAGGCGAGCGCCCGCGCCCTGGTCAGCCTCCGGGTGCCGCCGGGTGTGGACGCGGCCGAGGCGAGCAAGCTGCTCCAGGCCCACCTGGAGGCGCACACGCCGTGGGGTGCCCGGGTGACCACGGAGCCGGTCGGCCAGGGCCAGCCGTTCCGCGCCGACACCAGCAGCCCGGCGTACCAGGCGATGGCCGACGCGATGGCGGTGGCCTACCCGGGCGAGACGATGCAGTACGCCGGTCAGGGCGGCTCCATCCCGCTGTGCAACACCCTCGCGAGCCTCTACCCGCAGGCGGAGATCCTGCTGATCGGCCTCAGTGAGCCGGAGGCGCAGATCCACGCGGTCGACGAGAGCGTCTCCCCCGAGGAGCTGGAGCGGCTGTCGGTGGCGGAGGCGCTGTTCCTGCGGAACTACGCGGCCGGCTGAGGTGAGCGGCGGGCAGCCGTACGCGGCGGGCTGAACCGCTCTGCCGACGGCAGAGGACCCTCGTCCCCGGGGCGGGGGTCCTCCTACGGTCGGGGTATGGACGTCATCGAGCTCCTCCCCCGGCTGCATCTGCTGCGCTTCCCGGTGGGCCGGGCCCGCCTCTGGGCCGACCCGGAGACGGGTACCTCGACGCTGATCGGGGTGTTCGACCTCGCCCCGGGCGCAAGCCGTCGCTTCCTTGCGGCGGTTGGCCGATCTGGAGGCGGAGGTGGCGTGCTTCGGCCATGGTGGTCCGGTGACAGGGGACGCAGCGCAAGGGCTGGGTGAATCCGCGGACGCCTACGGGCCGTCGCGGTGACCATGGAGGCATGACCGACACCGCGCGCCGTATCGCCGGCCACGCCGACATCGCGACCTCCCTGGCCCTGTTGAGCGACGTCGAGCTGGCCGAGCTGGTCGCGGCGGGCGAGTCGCTGGGCACGGGGGTCGGCGGCAGAGCCGTGCGGATCACGGTGGACGGCAGCGCGGTGTTCGTGAAGCGGATCCCCCTGACCGACCGGGAGCGGGGCCCGCTGCACGTCCGCTCCACCGCGAACCTCTACGACCTGCCGCCCTACTGCCACTACGGCATGGGCGCCGTCTGCGGCCCGGGATTCACCGCCTGGCGGGAGCTGGCCGCGCACACGGAGACGACGAACTGGGTACTGACCGGGCGCTTCCCCGGCTTCCCGCTGCTCCACCACTGGCGGGTGCTGCCGGACACGGCCCACCCGCTGCCCGACGAACTCGCGGACGTCGAGAAGGTGGTGGCCTATTGGGGCGGCTCGACGGGCCTGCGTGAACGCATCGAGGGTCTTCGGGACGCCTCCGCGAGCATGACCCTGTTCCTGGAGCACTTCCCGGCCACCCTGCACGACTGGCTGGACGCCGAACTGCGCACGGACCGGGCGGATGCGGCCTGCGCCCAAGTGGCGCGGCAACTGGAGGAATTGACGTCCTTCCTCCACACACGGCAGCTCCTGCATCTGGATGCCCACTTCCGCAACATCCTCACCGACGGCCGGGAGCTGTACCTCACCGACTTCGGACTCTCGCTCAGCTCCCGTTTCCGGCTCACGCCCGACGAGCGGGACTTCTTCGACCGGCATCGGCACTACGACCGCGCGTACACCTCCTACCACCTGGTGATCTGGCTCGTCACCGCCCTGTACGGGTACCGGGGTGAGGAGCGGACGGAGTTCGTGCGCGCCTGCGCCGACGGGCGGCGGCCCGAGGGGATCCCCCGGGGCGCCGCCGATTTGGTGGTCCGGCACGCCCCGCTCACCGTGGGTATGGAGGATTTCTTCCGGCGGCTGGGCCAGGAGAGCAGGCTGACGCCGTTTCCGTACCCGGACGGCTACAGCAGTTGCACGCTCTCCGCGTAGTGGCAGGCGACCGGGTTGCCACCGCCCCGGTCGACCAGGTCCGGTACCTGTTCGACGCAGGCCGTGCGTTCGCTGTCCGTGAGCTGGCCCGCGAACTTGGGGCAGCGGGTGCGGAAGCGGCAGCCGCTGGGCGGGCGGACCGGGCTCGGGACGTCGCCCTGGACGGTGATCCGTTTCCGGGCGCGTTCCTTGCGCGGGTCGGGCAGCGGGATCGCGGAGACCAGGGCCTGGGTGTAGGGGTGTGCGGGGCTGGCGAAGAGCTGCCGGGCGGGGGCGATCTCGACCAGGCGGCCCAGGTACATCACCGCGACCCGGCTGGCGACATGGCGCATGACGGAGAGGTCGTGGGCCACGAAGAGGAAGGACAGGCCGAGTTCGGACTGGAGGTCCATGAGCAGGTTCAGGACGCCCGCCTGGATGGACACGTCCAGCGCGGAGACCGGCTCGTCCAGCACGATCACCTTGGGGCGCAACGCCAACGCCCGTGCGATGCCGATGCGTTGGCGCTGGCCGCCGGAGAACTCGTGCGCGAATCGGTTGCCGTGCTCGGGGTTGAGGCCGACGAGCCGGAGCAGTTCGCGCACCTCGTCGCCCGCGCCGGGGCCGTAGCGGCCGTGGATGCGCAGGGGTTCGGCGACGATCTCGTGGACGGAGAGCCGGGGGTCCAGGGAGGCGTACGGGTCCTGGAAGACGATCTGCAACTCCCGTCGCAGCGGCCGCATCTGGTGTCTGCTCAGTGCGGTGAGGTCGTGGTCCCGGTAGCGGACCGTGCCGGAGGTGGCGTTCTCCAGGCGGAGCAGGGTGCGGGAGATCGTCGTCTTTCCGGAACCGGACTCGCCGACCAGGCCGAGGGTCTCGTTCTCGTGCAGGTCGAAGGAGACCCCGCAGACGGCGTGCACATCACCGATCCGGCGGCGGACGACGCCCTTCGACATCACCGGGAAGTGTTTGACGAGGTCGCGGACCTGGAGGACGGGTTCCCCGGTGCCGCCGTGGCCGGGCAGCGGGGGCAGCGGAGCGGTCATCGGGCATCGTCCTCCTGGTCGGCGAACCGGGCCAGTGCCTCGGTGTCGGCGCCGACGGCGTCGAAGACCTCGCCGGCCGCCGTGTCGACGAGTTCGTCGGCGAAGTGGCAGGCGCTGCGGTGGGCGTCGGATCCGGCCGGGCGCAGGGCCGGTTCCGTGGTGTCGCAGGGCTCCCGGCGCATCGGGCAGCGGGGGGCGAAGGGGCAGCCCGGTGGCAGGTTGAGCAGCGAGGGCGGGGAGCCGGTGATGGGGGTCAGACGGTCCTCCTCGCGGTCGAGGCGGGGCAGGGAGCCGAGCAGGCCGAGGGTGTAGGGCATGCGCGGGGTGTAGAAGATGTCCTCGACCGAGCCGGTCTCCACGATCCGTCCCGCGTACATGACGGCGACCCGGTCGGTGTGTCCGGCGACCACCCCGAGGTCGTGGGTGATCAGGACCAGCGCGGCCCCGGTCTCGGCGCGGGCGGTCTCCAGGGCCTCCAGGATCTGGGCCTGGACGGTGACGTCGAGGGCGGTGGTGGGCTCGTCGGCGATGATCACGTCCGGGTCGTTGGCGATCGCGATGGCGATGACGACCCGCTGGCGCATACCTCCGGAGAGTTCGTGCGGATAGCTGTCGACACGCCGTTCGGGGCTCGGTATGCCGACCGTGCCGAGGAGTTCCACGGCGCGTTCGCGGGCCGGGCGTTTGCCGAGCCGGGGGTTGTGTCTGAGCAGGGTCTCGGCGATCTGGTAGCCGACCGTGTAGACGGGGTTGAGGGAGGTCATCGGGTCCTGGAAGACCATGGCGATGCCGCTGCCGCGTACGTCGGACAGCCGGCCGTCGGACATGCCGAGCAGTTCGGTGCCGTCGAACCGCACGGAGCCGCGTACCCGGGCCGAGCCGGGCAGCAACCCCATCACGGCCAGCGCGGTGACCGACTTGCCGGAGCCGGACTCGCCGACGATGCCCAGTGCCTCGCCCCGCTCCAGCCGGTAGCCGACGCCGCGTACGGCCCGTACGACACCGTCCTCGGTGGGGAACTCCACGCTCAGGTCCTCGACCTCCAGCACGGCCCCGGACTCCTCGCCCCTGCCCACCACCCTGTCGACGCCCTTGCTGACGCCGTCGCTCGCGCCGTTGCCGTTGCCTGTGTCGGTGGCCGTCACTGTCGCACCCTTTGCTGCCGGGGGTCGAAGGCGTCGCGCAACCCGTCGCCGATGAAGTTGATGGTGAGGGCGATGGCGATGATGAAGGCGCCGGGGATGTAGAAGAGCCAGGGCCGGGTGTCGACCGCCGTCTGCGCCTGGGCGACCAGCAACCCGAGGGAGGTGTCCGGGGGTTGGACACCGAAGCCCAGGAAGGACAGGGCGGTCTCGGTGAGGATGCCGGTGGCGACCAGGATCGTGGCGTTGACGATGATCGGGCCGAGCGCGTTGGGCAGCAGATGCCGGAAGATGATCCGGGTGTCCGACGCACCGAGCGCCCGGGCGGCCTCCACGAACTCCTTCTCGCGCAGCGACAGCACCGACGAACGCACCACCCGGGACACGTACGCCCAGGTCAGTCCCGCGATCACCACGGCGATCCAGTACCAGGAGCCGCCGCTGCGCGAGGAGATGACCAGCGCGATCGCGAACAGCGGGAGCGTCAGCACCAGATCGGCGATGCGCATCATGAGCGCGTCGACGAACCCCCGGTAGAAGCCCGCCACCGCTCCCCACACCGAGCCGACCAGGGTGGAGCCCAGCGCGATCAGGATGGCGATCTTCAGCGAGGTCTGGGTGCCGCGCATCACCTGGGCATACGCGTCGTACCCGGATGAGTCGGTGCCGAACGGGTGCTTCCAGGACGGTGGCTGGGAGTTGTCGGGGGTGAACTTGGCGTACGAGTAGTGCCAGAAGTGCGGGCCGACGAACGCCCACAGCACGATCAGCACGAAGACGACCAGACTGATCATCGCTGCCCGGTGGCGCACGAAGCGGCGCAGGACGAGTTGGGTCTGGCTGCGCTGCACGACGGTGAACTCGTGGTCCGTGTGCGCCGGTTGGGTGCCTGTCGGCCCGAGTGCCCCGATGTCAGTCATAGCGGATCCTCGGGTCGAGTACGGCGTAGAGGAGGTCTGCGAAGAGGTTGAAGACGATGACGACGACGGCGGACAGCAGCAGCCAGGCCATGGTCCGGTACACGTCGAGGGTGGTGGCGGCCTGGACGAGCATCTCGCCCATGCCGTGCCACTGGAAGATCGTCTCCGTGATGACCGCGCCGCCGAGGATGATCGCGATGTCGAGGGCGGTGACCGTGGCGAGCGGGATCAGCGCGGTGCGCAGCGCGTGCCGGGTCAGCACCTTGCCGCGCCGCAGCCCCTTGGCGCGGGCGAGGCGGACGTAGTCGCTGTCCAGGACCTCCAGCATGGAGGCGCGGGTGTAGCGGGTCCAGGAGGCGAAGGAGACCAGGGCCAGGGTGATCGTGGGCAGGATGAGATGGCCGATACGGTCGGTGAACTCGTTCCAGGTGGTGTCCACGTCGAGGTACGGCGACTTCTCACCGATGGTGCCGAGGAACTGGCTGCCGGTCTCCTGGTTGAACCAGATCCCGGCCTGCTTGAGCAGCACCGCGAACCAGAACACGGGCATGGCGAGGAACAGGAAACCGAAGAAGGTGATGGTGTAGTCGGCGGCGCTGTACTGGCGGATCGCGCTGAACACGCCGAAGACGACGGACATCACCAGGGCGAGCAGCATGGCGGCGGCGACCAGGGTGACGGTGACGCGGAAGCGGGTGAACAGGTCGTGGCCGATGTCGAAGTTGGCCTGGACGGAGGGGCCCCAGTCGCCGTGCAGGACGCCGGTGATCCAGTTCCAGTAGCGCTCCACCGCCGGCTCATTGGCGTGGATGTGCCGGGCGAAGGCGGTCACGGCGGCCTTGCTGGGCGGGGGTTGCCGCGAGGTGGCGAAGTTGGCCACCGGGTCGCCGGAGTTGACGACGACCAGGAACACGATGAACGTCGAGACGATCAGGACGGGTATCGAGACGAGAATGCGGCGCACGGCGTAGGCGAGCATGCGGTCTTCTCTCGCGGAGGCCCGGCCCCGGGGTCACCGGGGCCGGGAATCGGATCCGACTGGGTCCCAGGAAGGGGTTACTTCTTGAGACCCCACTCGCCGACGTTGTACGGCGGTCCGACATTGGTCGAGTTGTTGCGCATGTTCACGAACCGGGTCTGTACCGCGAGGAAGGTCGGCTTCTGGTACAGCGGCAGCACGTAGGCGTCGTTCACCATGAGCTGGTCGGCCTGGTTGAGCAGCGACGCGGCCTTGGCCGAGTCCGTCTCGCCGATGGCCTGGGTGATCAGGGAGTCGACCTGCTTGTTGCTGTAGCCGCCGTAGTTGCCGCCGCCCCCGGTCGACCAGGTCTGCTGGGCGTTGCTGGTCGGGAAGGGCGAGGCGACCCAGGCGAAGACGATGATGTCGTACTGGTGGCCGGCCAGGACCGTGCCGAGGTCGGCGGCGCCGATCGGTTTGATCGTGACCTTGACGCCGAGGTTGGCGAGGTCGCTCTGCAGGATCTGGCACTCGCTCTGCCGGATCTGGTTGCCGGTGGTGTAGCGGCAGTTGAAGGGTCCGACCGCCTTGCCGTCGGGGGTCTTCAGGGCCGTACCCACTCCGGTGAACTTGGCGTCGGTGAGGTACTTCTTGGCCTTGGTGAGGTCACCGGAGCCCTGGCCGCTGGCGCTGACCACGTCCTGGTAACCGGCCTGCCCGGGAACGTAGTTGTGGTTGTAGAGCTGCTTCACGGCGGGATCGAACTGGGCGACCGTCTTGGCCATGATGTCCTTGACGCTGATCGCCGTGAACATGGCCTGCCTGAGTGCCACGTACTTGCCGAGCACCGGGTTGTGCAGGTTGAGGTCGAAGTGCTCCCAGGTCAGCCCGCTGCCGATGGTGTAGGTGACGTTGGGTATGGCCTTGACCTGGTTGACGAGGTCGACCTCGGGCTGCGGATAGATGCCCTGGACCTCGTTGTTGCGCAGCGCGATCGGTTCCTGGGTGGCGTCCGAGATCACCTTGAAGATCAGCCGTTGCAGGGTGGCCTTCTGGCCCGTCCACTTCGGGTCGGGCTCGTAGGTGGCGTGGTCGTTGTCGACCCACTCGGTCATCTTGTACGGGCCCGCGGTCGCGTACTTGGTGGGCGGGTTCTTCTGGAAGTACTGCCAGCCCTGGGTCATCTGAGCGGCCGTCATGTGCGCCGCGTCACCGGCTGTCGCGCCGGAGAGCTTCTCGGCGACATGGGCCGGGTAGAGCGGATAGCCCGCACCGAACAGGGACTTCCAGTCCGAGTACGGCTTGGACATCACCATGGTGACGGTCTTGCCGCCGTCGGAGCCGGTGACCGACTTGATCCGGTCGTAGCCGGCGGTGCTCTGCGGCAGACAGCCCTTGGTCTGGGTGGCGTCGCTGGCGGGCGGCGGCGGACAGTCCTTGCCGTCGTTGGTGCGCCAGTAGTAGACGAAGTCGTCGGCGCTGATCGCGGTCCCGTCGTTCCAGGACGCCTTGGGGTTGATCTTGTAGACGATGGTCTGCGGGCTGGCGCTGGTCTGGGTCGCCGAGGTCACCAGGTCGGTGTTGAGTTTGACGCTGAAGTCCGGCTGCGGGACGAAGACCTGGGGCAGCACGGGGCTCAGCGCCTCGGCGTTCTCGAAGGTGTTGCCGTTGGTGTCCTGCACGTTCCACTGCTGGACGTTCTTCTCGATGACGTAGGTGAATGTGCCGCCGGCCTTGGTGGCAGCGGAGTTGCAGGTGTCGGCCTTGCCCTGGGTGGAGCAGGACGTGAGACCGGCCGAGGTGCCCTTGCTGCCGCTGCCCCCGCCACCTCCCCCGCTGCTGCAGGCGGCGAGCGCCAGGACGAGCCCGGCGGTCAGTGCGAGTCCCCTTGTGAGGGCCGAAGAGTGCGCGCGCATGTCCCTCCTTCGACCGGAGGATGTCCGGCCTTTGCACGGCGGCCAGCGGCCGCAAGGAAGTTGAGCTGCGCACCGACGGTAGAGCGTTTGTGTACCTCCTTCACGTTCTTGTTCATACCGGGACGGCTTCAATTCCCCCTCGCTCAGCCCTAGGAATCCCCAGCCCCGGGCAAAGTCCTCTACACACGCCCCCTAACTGCCAAAGTCCCCGCCAACCTCACTGGGATGGTGGAGACTTGACAGTTCGTCAGGCCATGTCAACCGACCGGGACACCGGCTTCCAGATAGAGCGCGGCGCCGCGTTCACGCGCGCGCAGCGCCCAGCGCAGCCGTTCGTAGCGGACCGGGGGCAGCATCTCGGCGGCCTCCTGCTCGGTGACGAAGCGCCAGTCGCGCAGTTCGGGTCCCGGCAGCACCAGCCGCCCCGCCTCGGCCGAGTCCAGCAGGCCGCCGTCGAAGAGCAACCGCAGGCCGCCGTAACGGGGCGGGGCGGGCTGCTCCCAGTCGACGACGAGCAGTCGCGGCAGCTCCCCCAGCCGTATCCCGGTCTCCTCCTCGACCTCGCGCACACCCGCCCGGGCTGGGGCCTCGCCGGGCTCGACGACACCGCCGGGGAACTCCCAGCCGGCCTTGTAGGTGGGGTCGACGAGCAGGACGCGGTTCTCCTCGTCGAAGAGAAGGACGCCTGCGGCGATGGTCTCGGCGGTGGGTTCGGGGGTCTGCACTATGTCGCATACCGCCGCCTCGCCGCTCCCGACCGCCTCCGCGATCCGCACCGCCGTCTCGTACGGAGTGAGCGCGCTGGTGTCGACGAGATGGGCGTCGGCACTGATCCAGGAGGCGAGGGCGGTGCGGTAGGGCTCGATGTGGTCGTACGACCACTGCCGGACGCGCATCTCACCGTCGGGCAGGTCGGGCGGGATCTCCCGCCCGGCTATTCGCTTGCGCAGGATCGTTTCGGCCGGGGTGAGGCACAGATGCCGGACGGTGATCCGGCGGGCGGCGAGGCCGCCGAAGATCTCGTCGCGGTACTCCTGGCGCAGCAGGGTCATGGGCACCACCAGGGTCCCGCCCAGCTCGGCGAGCATCGCGGCCGCCGTGTCGATCACCAGTCGTCGCCAGATCGGCAGATCCTGGAAGTCGCCGACCTCGGCGAGGTGCTTGGCCGGCAGCAGGTGTGTCAGTGTGCCGCCGATGACCTCGGGGTCGAAGAACGTGCTGTTCGGGATCAGTTCGATCAGTTCACGTGCGGTGGTGGTCTTCCCCGCACCGAACGCGCCGTTGACCCAGACGATCACGGACTCCCCCTCATTCTGTTGGCCCCCTGTGGCTTGCCCGCTCCACACTGCCACGGAAACCAGTTCGCGTTGAGGGCGCGCAGCCGGAGTGCCGGTGTCTCCTCGGGGGAACACCGGCACCGCCGCTCACATGGGCCCGGCCGGGCTACTCCTGCCCCAGCAGGCTCTCGTCGGCCTGGAAGCTGTCCTGGCTCACGATGTGGTGGGCGTGGTCCAGGGTGTCCGACACGTTCAGGTCCCCGAGCGGGCCGTCGTGGCCGGCCGCGTGGGACGGGGTGATGGCGGCCACGACGAATCCGGTGGCCAGACTGGCGATGGCGAGCATGCTGCGCTTCTTCATGCCCCTTTCAACTGCCCGAACGGCCCGGGGTCACGGGCGAACCCGCGACAGGGTCACGGCCGAACCGGCAACGGGATCACGGCCGAAGCCGCGAGGGGAGCGACACAGCACCCCGGCACCGAAACCGGGTGGCCCGGGCGGTCGCGCCGCCGGTAGCGTCGGGGCTCCCGACCGGCCGCCGCCCGCGGTCCGACCCGCACAGGAAGCCGTACGCCATCATGACCAGCCCACGACCGACCACGACCCTCTGGCGCCCCACCGGCCCCGTGGAGCTCGCGCTGGTCCGGGAGCTGGAGTGGCGCGCGTGGCCGCCGCGGCTGCCCGAGCAGCCGATCTTCTACCCGGTGCTGAACGAGGACTACGCGATCAGGATCGCCCGGGACTGGAACGTCAAGCACGACGGCGCGGGCTTCGTGACCCGCTTCGAGGTCGACGCGGAGTTCGCCGGCCGCTATCCGGTCCGGCAGGCCGGGGGCAGCACGATCCTGGAGCTGTGGGTGCCGGCCGAGGAACTGGACGAGTTCAACGCGCACATCGTCGGCACGATCGAGGTCGTCCACGAATTCCGCCCGGACGGGCAGAACATCGGATGACCTGCGTCTCTCCGGTCCAGACCAGGCCAGTCCGGGTCGAGATGCCGAACGATCGTGACCGATCCCTTTCCAACAGACTCCGACACGTCCTACCGTAATCGCGCAGAGCGATGGCGCGTACATGGCGTCATGCATGTCGCGAGTCGGAGGAACGTAACGATGCGTCGCCCTCATGCCCGCACGATCCGCCGAAGAGTGGTCGGAGCACTGGCCGCGGCACTGCTGTGTACGGCAGGCCTCGCCGCACCCGCCGCGGCCGGAGGAACCGGCTCCGCCACCCCCGGCGACGGACTCGCCCTCACCCCGCCGATGGGCTTCAACAACTGGAACTCCACGCACTGCTCCGCGGACTTCGATGCGGCCATGGTCGAAGGGATCGCGGACCTCTTCGTGGCCAAGGGCCTCAAGGCCGCCGGGTACCAGTACGTCAACCTCGACGACTGCTGGGCGCTGCCCGATCGGGACGCGGACGGCAAGCTGGTCCCGGACCCGGCCCGGTTCCCCGACGGGATCAAGGCAGTTGCCGACTACGTGCACTCCAAGGGGCTGAAGCTCGGCATCTACACCAGCGCGGGCACCAAGACCTGCAACGACGCGGGCTTCCCGGGCGCACTCGGCCACGAGCGGAGCGACGCGCAGCAGTTCGCCGACTGGGGCGTGGACTACCTCAAGTACGACAACTGCAACAACCAGGGCGTGGACGCCGAACAGCGCTACCTCACCATGCGGGACGCCCTGAAGGCGACCGGACGGCCCATCGTGTTCAGTATCTGCGAATGGGGCGAGAACAAGCCCTGGGAGTGGGCCGCCGGCGTCGGGCAACTCTGGCGGACCACCGGGGACATCAGTGACAGCTGGGGCTCGATGGTGTCGATCCTCAAGCAGAACCTGCCGCTCGCGCCCTACGCCGGTCCCGGGCACTGGAACGACCCGGACATGCTGGAGGTCGGCAACGGCGGCATGACCGACACCGAGTACCGCTCGCACTTCTCGATGTGGTCGGTCATGGCCGCGCCCCTCCTGATCGGCACCGACCTGCGCAAGGCCTCCCCGGCGACCTTCGACATCCTGGACAACAAGGAGGTCATCGCCGTCGACCAGGACCCGCTGGGCAAGCAGGGCACGGTGGTCTCCTCGGAGTACGGGCGCTGGGTCGTCGCCAAGGAGATGCAGGACGGCAGCCGCGCGGTCGCCCTCTTCAACGAGACCGACTCGCCCCAGCGCATCGCCACGTCCGCGACGGCGGTCGGCCTGCCGAAGGCCCCCGCCTACACCCTGCGCGACCTGTGGCAGCACCGGAGCTACAACACCGCGGGCACCGTCTCCGCGATCGTCCCGGCCCATGGCACGGTCCTCGTGCGGATCGCCACCGACCGGCGCTGGGCGGCGAACCCGCCGGCCGTCGAACTCGGCCTGGACGGGAGCCAGTTCGTCGAACCTGGCAAGGCGGCCACGGTCACCACGTCGGTCACCGACCTGGGCCGCACCACGGCGGAGAAGGTCGCCGTCTCGCTCACCGGACCCGAAGGCTGGACCGTCAGGGCGACCTCGCCGGCGAAGGCCGCCGCACTGCCGACCGGCCGTTCCCTGCGCACCGGTTGGCGGGTGACCGCGCCCGAGGGGACGCCGAGGGGGTCGTACGACCTGGATCTCAGGGCGAGTTACCGGTCGCCGACCGGGGTGCGCACCGAGCACGCGATGACCGTCACGATGACCGTGGCCGACCCTCCGCCCGCCGGGAGTTCCTATCTCAGCGACCTGCCCTGGCTGTCGAGCAGCAACGGCTGGGGGCCGGTGGAGCGCGACACCAGCAATGGCGAGTACAACGCCGGCGACGGGCATCCGATCACCATCGGCGGGGTGGTGTACGCCAAGGGGCTCGGCACCCATGCCCCGAGCGACATCGCGTACTACACCGGGAAGGCGTGCCAGAAGGTCACCGCCGACGTCGGGGTGGACGACGAGGAAGCCGCCGACGGGTCCGTCGCCTTCGAGGTCTGGGCGGACGGCACGAAGGTCGCCTCGACCGGCGTACTGACCACCGACATGCCCGCGCGGCCCCTCACTGCCGATGTCACCGGCGCCGAGGTGGTCCGGCTGGTCGTCACCGACGGCGGGAACGGCATCACCTCCGACCACGCGGACTGGGCGGCCGCGCGGATCACCTGCTGACAGCTCGCGGATCACCCGCCGAGAACTCACGGATCAACCGCCGAGAACTCACGACATCACCCGCTCGGAGCCGTGGCGGCGGGGCCCAGAACGAGCCCGGCCGGCCGGACCTGAACCCAGGCCGGCCGGGCTTGAACGTTCCGGCGACGCCCTCCGCCCGCTGTCGGACCCCGGGGCGCCCTCAGACCCCCGCGGCGGTCGCGTCCGGCCTGCGGGCCAGCGCGGCCGCCGCGGCGCCCACCAGGCCCGCGTCCGTGCCCATCTGGGCGGGCACGACCGTCAGGCGCTGGACGAAGGAGAGCGTCGCGTAGTCGGTGAGGGCCTTGCGCAGCGGCGTGAAGAGGATGTCCCCCGCCTTGCCCACGCCCCCGCCGATCACCGCGATGTCGATCTCGACCAGGGTCGCGGTGGCCGCGATCCCGGCCGCGAGCGCCTGCGCGGCCCGCTCGAAGGACGCCGTCGCGACCGGGTCGCCGGCCCGGGCCGCGGCCGCCACCGCCGCCGCCGAGGTGTCGCCGTCCGGCCCCGGCCGCCAGCCGCCCTCCAGCGCCCGACGCGCGATGTTGGGCCCGCTCGCGATGCGCTCCACACAGCCGCGCGACCCGCACGGGCACGGGTCCCCGTCGAGGTCCACGCTGATGTGGCCGATGTGGCCCGCGTTGCCCGTGGGGCCCGGGTGCAGCTTGCCGCCGAGCACCAGGCCGCCGCCGACGCCCGTCGACACCACCATGCACAGCGCGTTGTCGTGGCCGCGGGCCGCGCCCTGCCAGTGCTCGGCGGCCGTGATGGCGACGCCGTCGCCGATCAGCTCGACCGGCAGCCCGCCGGTGGCCGCCCGCACCCGCTCGACGAGCGGGAAGTCCCGCCAGCCCGGTACGTTGACCGGGCTCACGGTGCCTGCGGACGCGTCCACCGGGCCCGCGCTGCCGATACCGAGCGAGCCGGCACGTTCCCACAGGGGTGAAGCGGCGAGTTCGCCGACCACCTCCTCGACGGCCCCCATGACCGTCTCGCCGTCCTGCTGGGCGGGCGTAGCACGCTGGGCCCGCGCCTGGATCCGTCCGTGACCGTCCACCAGTGCGCCGGCGATCTTGGTGCCGCCGATGTCGAGGGCCGCCACGAGGTCGGTGTGCATCAGAGTCAGATCTCCCCGTCAACCATGAGTAGCCGAGTGAAGGCATGAGCCGGTCAAGCGGTGGGGGCGCAGGCCGGAGATTGCGGTGGACAGTCTCCCTCGCATCTGACAACGTTGTCCAGGCTCTATGCTCGACGCCACATCCTCATACAGACCCATGGACCTTTGCATCCCCCCGTGGACGACAGGACAGGACGCCGCATCGTGCCCGAGACCTCCCGCCGCGCAGACCGTCTTCCCGGCTCCCGTTACGGGACCCGGCCGACGATGAAGGACGTGGCAGCGCGGGCCGGCGTAGGCCTCAAGACGGTGTCCCGGGTGGTCAACGGCGAGCCCGGGGTGACCCCGGACACCGAACGCCGGGTCCAGGAGGCGATCGACGCGCTGGGCTTCCGCCGCAACGACAGCGCGCGGGTGCTGCGCAAGGGCCGTACCGCGAGCATCGGCCTCGTCCTGGAGGACCTCGCCGACCCGTTCTACGGCCCGCTGAGCCGTGCGGTCGAGGAGGTGGCCCGGGCCCATGGCGCGCTGCTGATCAACGGTTCCAGCGCGGAGGACCCGGACCGGGAGCAGGAGTTGGCGCTGGCGCTCTGCGCGCGGCGGGTGGACGGGCTGGTGGTGATCCCGGCCGGGGACGACCACCGCTATCTGGAGCCGGAGATACGGGCGGGCGTGGCCACGGTGTTCGTGGACCGCCCGGCCGGGAAGATCGATGCCGATGTGGTGCTCTCCGACAACTACGGCGGTGCCCGCGACGGCGTCGCCCATCTGATCGCGCACGGGCACCGCCGGATCGGGTTCATCGGTGACATGCCCCGTATCCACACGGCGGCGGAACGCCTGCGGGGCTATCTGGCGGCGATGGAGGACGCGGGGATAGACGTGGACGGCGCCTGGACCTCGCTCGGCATGACGGACCCGGAGCGGGTGCGCCGGGCCGCCGAGGAGATGCTGCTCGGCCCGGCGCCGGTCACCGCGATCTTCGCGGGCAACAACCGCGTCACCGTCACCGTGATCCGGGTGCTGGCCGAGCAGCGCCGCCCGGTCGCGCTCGTCGGCTTCGACGACATCGAACTCGCCGATCTGCTGCACCCGGGGCTCACCGTCGTCGCCCAGGACTCGGCCCTGCTCGGCCGTACGGCCGCCGAGCGGCTCTTCCGCCAGCTGGACGGCACGCTCCTGGCACCGGAGCGGATCGAGCTGCCGACCCGGCTGGTCACCCGCGGCTCCGGCGAGCTGCCGCCGGCGGAGTGAGCCGCCCGTGACGGGCCGTACGCTCGCGGCACTCGGTCTCGACGAGGCACCGCGCGATCATCCGCTGGCCTACCCCGGCGCCTGGCCGGCCGACTCGGCCCTTCTCGACGGCGACCGGCTGTCGCCGCTGGACCGGCTGGTGTACGACGACGGCCGGGTACCGGTCCTCGCGGTCGGCTCCAACGCCTCCCCCGCCCAACTCCGGCACAAGATGGCGGAGTTCGGGGTGAGCGGGTCGATCCCCATGGTGCGCACCCGGGTGACCGGGCTCGACGTGGGCGTCTCCGCGCATGTCAGCCGCCTCGGCTATGTCTCCGCATCCCCGGTCGAATCCCCTGCGACGGTACGGGAGTTGTTCGTCGTCTGGCTGGACGGGCGGCAGCTGGAGGTGATCGACGCGAGCGAGGGTGTACCGCTGCCCGACGGCAACTTCGGCCGCGCCTGGCTGCCCGCGCCGGACGTACGCGTCGACCTCGCGGACGGCACGACGCTCCCCGGCGTCCACGCCTACGTCAACCGGCACGGCGTCCTGCACGACGGCACGGGCACGCCCCGCCGCCACCCCGGCGAGCGTGCCCTGCTCACCGGACTCCTCGCCGAAAGCGTCGAGTTGAGGGAGCTGTTCGGCGTGACGCCCGAGGAGTTCTGCACACGGGCGCGGGCGGACGCCGTGCTGTGCCGTGAGGGCACCCGGCTGTTCGCCGAGCGGAGGTGGGCGGTCGCCTCGGGCCTGGAGCGGTACGTCGGCGGTCAGCAGACGGGGAGCCCGGGGACCGGCTCGTCGTTGTCGCCGCCCTCGATGTAGACGTCACTGATGTACACACCGGTGTTGCCGCTGTCGTCGTCGGTCCTGGCCCACCAGACGTTGGTCCGTGTGCCGTGGGTGGCCCGGCGGCCCGCGTCGACCTGGCAGTAGAAGTCGTGGGCGCCCGGGAGGACTTTGCCGGCCTTCGTGCCGTCGGCGGTGTAGGACTTGGCGGCGCTCTGCACCTGGCAGGTGTACGTGCCGGCGCCTGTGGACAGGCAGACCGGGGCGGGAGTGGCGGTGGGCGTGGCGGTCGGCGTGCCCGAGACGGTGGACGGGCTGGGACTGGAGGCCCTCCCCGGGGCCGAGGCGGAGGAGGAGGCCCTCGGTCCGCCGGCCTCGGGGGGCGTGGGGTCGCCGGTCGGAGCGGTGCGCGTCTCCTGGCCCTGCCCCACGGCATTCGCCTCGGCCGATTGCCCGGCCCCGGTGCGGCGGGCGCTCTCCGAGACGTTCGCCGGAATCGAGGGAGCCGGGGCCGCGTCCGGCTTCGCCGGGTGGCCCTTGTCGTTCAGCAGGGCGACGGTCAGTCCGATCGTCGCGAGGACGACACCTACGGCAACCGCGGCGAGCCGCCCGGCCCGGCGTCCGACGCGACGGGGAGGGGTGGCTTCCGACGGGCCGTCAGGACCACCGGGTCCGGGCGCGGTGCCTAAACCGTGGGCGGGCGCGGGACCGGACACCGGACCGACACCCTGGGCCTCCGCCACCTGGGCGAACGCCTGACCGGCCCCGGAAGGAGACCTCTCGACAGGCACCTCGGCCTGCCCCTCGGCAGGCACCTCACCGCGCCTCTCGACCGGCCCCTCGGCGAACAGCCGGCCTGCCTCCCCGGCGGATTCCCGGTCGGATACCGCCCGACCGGCCTCCTGGGCGGCGGCCGCCTCCGCAGGCACCTCGCCGGACCGCCGCAGGGACCCCTCGGCGAGCGCCTCGGCAGGCCGCCGGAGGGGAACCTCGGCGGATGCCTCGGCCGCCCCCTCGCCGGACATCTCGGCGAGCGCACGGCCGGATCCGTCGACGGATTCCCGGGCAGGTGGCAGCTGACCGGCCCTCCGGGCTTCGGCCGCCTCTGCGAGCACTTCACCGGCCCGTTGCGGTGCCCCCTCGGCGAGCGCCTCGGCAGGCCGTCGGAGGGGGACCTCGGCGGGCCCCTCGCCGGACATCTCGGCGGGCCCCTCGACAGCCCCGTTGACCGGCTCCTCCGCGGGCTCCTCGGCGAAGGCCTCCCGGCCGGGCCCCTCGGCGGATCCCTGGGCAGGATCGGATCCAGGTCCGGATCCCGGAAGCGCCGCCCCGGGCGCGCCCGGTTCGGGCACCGACCCCGCCCGCTTCCGCAGAGTCGTCGTCGGCACGTCCGCGACCGGTTCCCGGGACACGGCCCGCAGCAGCTCGCAGGCCTCCTCGGCGCCCGGCCGGGAGTCGGGCCGCTTGTCCATCAGGCGCCGGAGGACGGGGGCGAGCGAGCCGGCCCGGCGGGGCTCGGGGAGGGGCTCGTCGATGATCGCGGTGAGCGTCGAGAACGTGGACGTCCGGCGGAAGGGCGAGGCGCCCTCCACGGCCGCGTACAGGGCGGCGCCGAGCGCCCAGATGTCGGAGGCCGGGCCGGGGTCCGCGCCCCTGGCCCGCTCGGGGGCCAGGTAGTCGAGCGAGCCGACGAGTTCGCCGCTGTGGGTCAGATGGGTGGCGGAGCCGTCGCCGGGGTCGTCCATGGTGGCGATACCGAAGTCGGTGAGGACGACGCGGCCCGAGCGGTCCAGCAGGATGTTGCCGGGCTTGACGTCGCGGTGCAGGACGCCGACCCGGTGGGCCGCGGCCAGGGCCTCCATGACCTCGGCACCGACCCGGGCCGCCTCCCGCGGGACGAGGGTGCCGCGCTCGCGCAGCACGTCGTCCAGGGAGGGGCCGTCGACCAGCTCCATGACGATGAGCGGTCTGCCCTCCACCTCGGCGATGTCGTGCACGACGATCACGCCGGGATGGCGCACCCGCGCGGCGGCCCGCGCCTCGCGCTGCATCCGCATCCGCAGATCGGCCAGTTCGGGTCCGGCGCTGTCCGTATAGGCACGCAGTTCCTTGACGGCCACCTCGCGGCCGAGGACCTCGTCGACCGCCCGCCACACCACGCCCATGCCCCCGCGCCCGAGCCGGGCCGTCACCCGGTATCTCCCGGCCAGCAGGCGACCGGTCCCGTCACCCTGTCCGTACGAACCCGACACCAAATCCCCGCTCCTGACACACATCTGCCAATGGCGCACCAGACTACGGGTCGGTGACAGGGACGGTTCAAGTAGCCTGAGAAAGCTGTGACTTGGCCGCGACGAGCTAGTTGCCGGAGGCCGTGAGGTCGCCGCGCCGAGGCGCCGCGAAGCCCTCCAGACCGGCCCGGGTCAGACCGGTCGGCCGGGCCACCTCGGCCATGTCGAGGGCGCCGCAGTCGAGACCGCGCAGCAGATAGCCGCTGAGGGCCTTGGCCGTGGCGGGCTCGTCCATGACGTCACCGCCGGCCCGGTCGGCGTAACGGGCGAGGCGGGCGGCCGCCTGCTCGAAGCCCTCGCGGTAGAAGGCGAAGACGGCCGCGTACCGGGTCGGGATGTGGCCGGGGTGCATGTCCCAGCCCTGGTAGTAGGCGCGGGCCAGGGCACGGCGGGTGAGGCCGTAGTGCAGCCGCCAGGCGTCGTGCACCTGGGCCGTCGGGCCGACCGGCAGCACATTGGTGGAGCCGTCCGACACCCGTACGCCGGTGCCCGCGGCGGCGACCTGCATGACCGCCTTGGCGTGGTCGGCGGCCGGGTGGTCGCTCGACTGGTAGGCGGCGGAGACACCGAGGCAGGCGCTGTAGTCGAAGGTGCCGTAGTGCAGTCCGGTGGCGCGGCCCTCGGCGGCCTGGATCATCCGGGCGACGGTGGCGGTGCCGTCGGTGGCGAGGACGGCCTGACTGGTCTCGATCTGGATCTCGAACCCGATCCGGCCGGGCGCCAGGCCGTGTGCCTTCTCGAAGGCCTCCAGGAGCCGTACGAAGGCGCTCACCTGCTCGGGGTAGGTCACCTTCGGCAGGGTCAGCACCAGTCCGTCGGGCAGTCCGCCGTTGGCCATCAGCCCGGTGAGGAAGATGTCGAGGGTGCGGATGCCCCGGTCGCGCACCGCGGCCTCCATGCACTTCATCCGGATGCCCATGTACGGCGCCGCCGTACCCGTCGCGTACGCCTCGGCGATCAGCCGCGCCGCACGGGCGGCCGTCTCGTCCTCCTCGGCGTCGGGGCGGGGGCCGTAGCCGTCCTCGAAGTCGACGCGCAGGTCTTCGATCGGCTCGCGCTCCAGTTTGGCGCGGACGCGGGAGTGGACGGGTTCGGCGAGGTCGTCGGGCAGCCCGAGGACGGCGGCGAACGAGGCGGCGTCGGGGGCGTGTTCGTCGAGGGCGGCGAGGGCCCGGTCGCCCCAGGAGCGGACGGTGTCGGCGGCGAAGGCGTCGCCGGGGACGTAGACGGTGTGGACGGGCTGACGGGTGCCGGGGTCGCCCGGGTAGCGGCGCTCCAGCTCGGCGTCGACCGGGGCGAGGGAGGCGCTGATCTCCTCGCTGATGGCGCCGGCGAGGCTCGTCGCCACCTTCTCCTGCTGGCCCTGACCCATCCCAGACCCTCCTGTTTTCCACTGTACGGAATCAACAATCCGTTGAATGAAGTTATCCGGGTGCCTTCGGGACGGTCAACACCATGTCCACGGGACGACACGCCCCCATCTGGGCATGTTCACGTTCATCACACACCTGGGTAGCACACTCTCTGCGCAGGACTCGCCTCCCGCACGACTCGTCCGGCCGTCGCCACCGAAGGAGCCTCCGTGCCGAACCAGCGCCGAGTCACCCGCCGTCTGGGCCTGCAGGTCCTCCTGGCCGCGGCGGTCACCGTGCCCCTCTCCAGTGCCATCTCCGTCTCGTCCGCCTCCTCCACCCCGTCCGCTGCCCTGCGGTCCGGCCGGGCGGCCCCCTCGGCCCCGCCGCGTCGCGCGCCCCTGCTCGACGTCATGACCTACAACCTGCGCTACGCGAGCACCGCCGAACCCAACAGCTGGAGCGACCGCAGACCCGTGATGCGCGAACTGCTGCGCCGCGCGCACCCCCACGTCATGGGTACCCAGGAGGGCCTCTACCAGCAGCTGCGCGACATCGAGGCCGACCTCGGACCGCACTACGACTGGATCGGCACCGGCCGCGAGGGCGGCAGCCGGGACGAGTCCACCGCCATCTACTACGACGTGCGGCGCCTGGCCCCGGTCGAGCACTACACCTTCTGGCTCTCCGACACCCCGGAGGTCATCGACTCCAACACCTGGAACGCCAACTTCCCGCGCATCGTCACCTGGGTCCGCTTCCGCGATCTCGCCGACGACGGCCGGGAGTTCTACGTCGCCAACACCCACTTCGACCAGCGGAGCCAGTACGCGCGCGAGCGCAGCGCCGCCCTGCTCACGCAACGGATCGCGGAGTTCGACCCCGCGTTGCCGGTCGTGGTGACCGGCGACTTCAACGCCGCCGCGCACAAGAACGCGGCCTACACCACACTGGTGGGCTCGGGTCTCGTCGACGCCTGGGACGCGGCGGAGCGGCGCAGCACCCTGTACGCGACGTTCCACGGCTTCCACCGGCTCAAGCGCAACGGCGACCGTATCGACTGGATCCTGACCTCGCCGGAGGTGACCACGCATCAGGCGACCATCGACACCTTCTCGATGCACGGTCAGTTCCCGAGCGACCACCTGCCCGTGCAGGTCTCCCTCAGCCTGCGCTGACACGGGTCCTGCGCTGACACGACGAGGCCCCCGTGACCGGTTCCGGTCACGGGGGCCTCGGACAGCCTGGCGGCGGTCAGCCCTTGCGGGCCTTGACCTCGTCGGTGAGCTGGGGGACGACGTCGAAGAGGTCGCCGACCACGCCGAAGTCGACCAGTTCGAAGATCGGGGCCTCGGCGTCCTTGTTGACGGCCAC
>NZ_JBIWOA010000051.1:0-65061 GCF_044767525.1 Streptomyces sp. NPDC101234
CCGTGAGCGCCGCGACACCGGTGACGGCGGCGACGAGGCCGACGGCCTTAGCCGCGAGTCGGCCCTTGATGATCTGCATGGGTCCCCTTCCATGGCGCAAGCCTTCCGAGTACGCGAACGCCTGCTCCGCCGTCTGCTGACCCGACGCGGTCATCGGGCGCGGGCTGACTGTGGAGCAGCGGTATCACGGTGCCTTAGGGGGATGCGTGGAGTCTAGTTTCCCAAACGAGCCTGGACGAGCCCGTACAGCCATAGCCCCGTCGTATCCGTCGCGCCCGGCCCAAACCGGCACCTACATACCGTCTAGAACCCGCACCTCTCACGTCTTGCAGTTCAGCCAGGCCACCGCTTGACCCCGTGGTCCGCCGAGATTGACGTAGAGCCGATCCTGCCCGTTCTTCCGCCACCGACTGACATGCAAGTCGTCCATGCCGCCCCCTGATCCGCATGCCTCACAGACCCAGATCAGCACACGCCGCACCGGACGCGGCAGAGCGCGAATCGGCCAGGCAACGGCGACTTGTTACAGGTTTCTCTACCTCATTGAAGCTTCGGACCAAGGTCACCCGCGGCGCCGGCAGCCCGGCCGCGGCCCTCGCGATGGTCTTCAAACTCGTTGAGTCCGCCCAGGCCCGCTGGCGAGCGGTCACCGCACCGCACCTCGTCGCCCTCGTCCGAGCCGGCGCCCGCTTCGAGAACGGCCTCCTCGTCGAACGAGACAAGACCCTCGCAGCGTGATTCACCTCAACTGATCCACAGGTCTTGACAATTACTCGAGGAAGGGTTCGTCGGCGGTCAGCCGGACACCGTCGGTCGGCTGCCTCTTGCCGTACAGGTGGTCGACGACCTGGTGGGCGACGTGCTTGCCGTCGAGTGCGGTGGTGTCGACCGGGTGCAGCAGGTTGCCGACGGCCAAAACGCCGGGGCGGCCGGTGGGCTGGGCCGGTGCCGGTGAGGGGGCCGAGGCTCCCTCACCGAGGGCGATGCCGGCGGCGCGGGCGAGTTCGTGGTCACGGATCCAGCCGCCGGTGAAGACGACGGTGTCGTATCGTCCTGGGCTTCCTGTTCCTGCTGGCGGTCACGACTTTGCAGTGAGCCGACGCACCGTCGACTGCGCTCGCTGCGAGCCACGAGACATCGAGTGAAGCTGCACCACTCATTTCACGTCGTTCTCCGCACCATTCGTGCCCCCAGCAGCCTGCGACGCCGGTGGGCCCCTGAGGGCTCATGTCCAACGATTCACATACACAGGCCCTCTGGCTCATACGAGAAGCAGAACACGACTGTCAGACGCACGAGAACACGCCTCCACCCCGAGCTCCCACGAGATCGACCCGGCCGGAAAGCTCATTCACCGGCTCGGTTCCCCGGAGTCGAGGTGAAAGCGCGAACATGCCGCCGCACCGTCACGGAGCGGACGTTGGACTGCCGACCAGGAACGGGTCAGATCTTGGTCTTCTCGCGGATCCACGCTCCGATCCGCGCGATCGCGGCGTCGACTTCCGGAACGCGGCCGGCACCGAAGACATACGAGTGCTGGCCTCCGGGGACCACGACAGTCGCTGTGTCAATTCCGGCGTCCCGGACACGAGCAGCGAATTCCTCGTCCTCGCCGGCCAAGACCTCGTACGTGCCCCAGGAGACGAGGGTCGGGGGCAGACCGGTCAGATCCGCCCGATTCAAATTGATCCTGCTGTCCGTGAACTCGATGCCGGTGCCGCCGATCCAGGACTCCCGGAAGAACTCCAGAAGCCCCTTACTGAGAATCTTGTCCGTATCAGCGTTGGTCTCCATGGTCTCATTGCTGATCTCAAGGTCACACCAAGGAGAGATGGATACGATGGCGCCGGGCAGAGCCTGCTTCTTGTCTCGGAGCCGAAGCGCCAGAGCAACAGCAAGGAATCCGCCGATTGAGTGACCGATCGTGACGATGTTTCCCGGCGGATACCCCTCGGAGGTCAGCCAGTTGAAGGCTGCCTCCACATCGTCCAGCTGAGCCGGGTACTTGTGTTCCGGCGCCCGCCGGAAGTCCAGGACCAGCACGGGAACCCCAGCGGCCTTGGCGATGTGACCTGCGAGCTTACGGTCGACGAATGCCGACGACACGACCGATCCACCAGCGTGACCGTGCAGGAGCACATATTCGGTGTTGGCACCGACCGGTTCGCACCAAATCCCCAGAACACCCCCGGCGTCCACCTCTCGATAGGTGACGCCCTCCGGCTCGCGGGCCTTGAGATGGACGCTCTCGACCCGAGTACGCGTCGCATCCAGCTCCGACTCCGGAACTACCAGTCCGGCCATCCAGTCCGCGAATTCGACTGCTTCTGGGCTCAGCTTAACTGCGGCGTGATCAGACACGCGGCACCTCCACATGACCTGTTCAGGGTGCACCCGGCCGAAACGCCCCTCGTCCATGGGAAACGGCGGGAACGAGATCTCGTCGGGTGCGCGGCCCATTCGACTTTCACATCTGACCCTAGGAAGCCTGAGTTCAGAAAGTCAACCCACCTTTCTATGAAAAACGGATTCACCGCCCCTTGATCTCATCCACCTTTCCCGCACAACTGGAACTGCCGACCGGGCACCCGGCGAAGACCACGCCGGACAGGCGAAGGAGTTTCCTGGCGAGCCAGGCGCAAGCAAGCCGCCCGGGGCAGCCAAGCGAGATCACCAGCGCCGCACAGCCCTCGCCATCGAGTCGAGCCAGAGCAGCTTCACAACCAGCGCAGGCCTCACACACAGCAGCAGGAAGCGGTCTCCGCTCCGTCCGCGAGGCACGTCCCCCGTCCGGGCGTCACGCCCGCCGCGCCAGCGTGGTGGGTGTGGCACCCGGACGCCGGTCAGAACATCGTGTTGCCGTTGGCGGAGGTCTCCGGCACGTCCTGCACCACGTCCCAGTGCTCGACGATCCTTCCGTTCCGCACCCGGAAGAGGTCCACAACCGCTTGGCCGCGCTCGCCGGGCACTTGGACGACGTGGCTGTGAACGGCCACCAGATCCCCTTCGGCGATCACCCGCTTGGGGGTGGCCGTCAACTGCGGGAACTGTGCGTAGTAAGCACCCAGCCCGGCCTTCGCGCCCGCCACACCGTCGGGGATGTACGGATTGTGCTGGTGATATTCGGGGCCCACGTAGGTGTCGATGGCGGACAGGTCCTTCTTCACCAGGTACTGCTCGACGAACGCGGTGACCAGTTTCTTGTTGTATTCGGTGAGTCGGGCAGGGCCCGGCGCCTCGGTCTGGGGCTGGCTGATCGTTGAGAACATGTCGTTGCCGTTGGCCGTGGTCGCCGGCACCGCCTGCATCACGTCCCAGTGCTCAGCGATCTTCCCACCCTGGAAGCGGAAGATGTCGAAGACGGCGAATCCGCGGGAGCCGGGCGTCAGGACCATTTTGGAATGCAGAAGCACAAGGTCACCCTCGGAGATGACCCGCTTGATGTCGTACGTGGCATCCGGGTACTGCTGTCGCCACGCGGCACCGAAGGCCTTGAAGGCTGCGGCGCCGTCCGGGGCCAGTGGGTTGTGCTGGATGTAGTCCGGCCGCACGAAACGGTCGACCACTGACATGTCCCCCCGCTCGAACACGCCCTTGAGGACGTCGACGGCAACCGCCTTCTGGTAGGCGAGCCGGGCACTTTCGCCGTACCCCTCGATGGGGGCGCCCGCCGCTCGTCCGTGGTCGCGCGGGAACGTGTCCGCAGCCTTCGACGGGACGGCGGCAATGGCGGGCACAGCGGTGGCACCAGTGAGGGCGATGGCCACGATCGCGGCGGCGAGGCTACGACGGCGCATGGTCGCAGTGGTGTTCATGGGATTCTTCTCTCCGAACTCAATGAAAACGTAGGCATCTTGACCGTCGACACGCATCGTGACGGTGCGGGCCATGCGTCCAGCGTGACTGTCGTCAGCGTTCGCTACCATGGCATGAACGACAACTTCCGACGGGATCCTGCCATGACATCCGTTCACCGAATCGTCGTCCTGGCCGTCGACGGCGTATATCCCTTCGAACTGGGCATCCCCAGCCGTGTCTTCGGTGCCGCGGACGGCCGCTACGAGATCCTCACCTGTACAGTCGACGGCCGCCCGGTCCGCACCAACTCCGACTTCTCGATCACCGTCGAGCACGGTCCAGAGGTGCTGAAAACCGCCGACACCGTCGTCATCCCCCCGTTTGTCTCCACCGCCGTCACCCGGGAGGTGCCGGAGGCGGTCGTGAAGTCCCTCGCGTCCGTAAGTCCTGGAACACGCTTCGTGTCGATCTGCACCGGCGCTTTCGTTCTCGCCGCCGCCGGACTCCTCGACGGCAGACCGGCCACCACCCACTGGGTTGTGGCCGGCCTCTTTCGAGAGTGGTTCCCGGACGTCGCACTGGACCCTGATGTCCTGTTCATCGACGACGGGGACGTACTGACCTCCGCCGGCGCTGCGTCCGGGCTCGATGTCTGCCTGCACATCATTCGCAAGGACCACGGAAGCGATGTCGCCAACCAAGTGGCGCGCATGTGCGTCATACCCCCATGGCGCGACGGAGGGCAGGCGCAGTACATCTTGCACCCGATGCCCGAGACCACGACCAGCGGAACCGCGACCGCACGTCAGTGGGCGCTGGAGAACCTCCACGAGCCGATGACCTTGGCGGATCTCGCAGAACACTCCCACATGAGCCTGCGCACCTTCGCCCGCCGTTTCACCGAGGAGGTGGGCACGAGTCCCGGACGATGGCTGATCCAACAGCGCGTTGACCGGGCACGACACCTCCTGGAGAGCACCGATATGCCGGTGGACGAGATCGCCGGCCAGGTCGGCTTCGCCAGCGGCACGTCGTTGCGCGAGCACCTGCATGCAGCCATCGGCGTCTCACCGCTCGCCTACCGACGCACCTTCCGGGGCGCCCTGTCACCCAACCCATCGAGTGCGACCGCCTACACCGCTACGCGAACGTCGTGAGCAATCAGCCCGACATCCGAACCTCGCCGTGAACCCGGAATCGGCGCACTGCCAATGACCGGCGACTTCCGACTTGTCCCCTGCTCGATTCAGTCGGTGCGGCCACGCTCTCGCAGCCTCATCCCAGGCAGACGGGGCACAGCCAGGGCCCTTCCCTTGCCACTCCGAGCTGTCTGAGCCGGCCTTCCCCACCCGTGGCCCGGATGCCGCCTCTCGGCACCATGCGACGGCCCCTAAGCGATCCATGCCCACGCGAACACCAGCTGCCGTTACCAGCACCACCACCTCACCCCTCAGCGACCGCACACGCGTCACACCTGCGTCCGGCATGTCGCACGCTGCCCAGCCGGAACTCGAGGCACCTCAAGCGCTTTCGGCGCCCCTGGCCCGACGTCAACTCCAGCGATCACGCGATGGGCACCCCCTTGTCTCCCCCACGAGGCAGGCCCACTTGCGGAAGCCGCACAGCCCACATAAGATTACGGCCATACTTCTAAAGACCGGACCGAAATCACCCGAGCACAGACCGTAACCCGAGCCCAGCGATACGGACTATCGTCCCGTCCGTGATCGCGGCACACGTTTGCATCCCATGCGGCGTTCCTCGACGTCGTTGAGTTTCTGGACGTTCCCGGTCTCCCCTCCACCTCACACACAGGTGTCGTCCTTTCCGGAGCCGTCCACGTCCCCGGCAGGGACGACCAGGGGCATCCGCTTCTCGCTGCATGACAATCCCGAGGCCCTTGCGAATCATGTCGAGCCATGACACACCGAAACCCGTTCGAGCGGACGCAGCACGGAATCGCAACCGCCTGCTTGAGGCAGCACGTGTCGCATTCGCGTCCGAGGCTCCGATATCCCTGAAGCAGATCGCACGGGATACAGGCGTGGGGATCGGCACGCTCTATCGGCACTTCCCCACCCGAGAAGCGTTGGTAGAAGCGATCTATCAGCAGGAGTTGACCCAGCTGTGCGCCGAGGCGGAAGCTCTCCTCAGCATCCAGGATCCGGCCCGCGCGCTGCGCAGCTGGATGGACCGCTTCGCCGAATACGCCAGTACGAGGCGGGAGACCACGGACGCGCTACGGACCGCTCTCACGTCCGACATCATGACGGCCTCACGGTTTCGGGGGCAGCTGTGCGATGCCGTGCAGTCCATCCTTGATGCCGGAATCGCCGCTGGGGCGATCCGCGATGACGTGTACGCCGAGGACATCGTCGTCGCCCTCGTCGGCATGTTCGCAATGACGTCACAGGCAGGGGAGCGCGACCAGTTGGTCCGCCTGCTCGACCTTCTGATGGACGCAGTCCGGCGCCCACCCGCCTGAGGGCCCGCAGTGCGCAGCGACCATGACCCGGATCCCGTCTAGCGCCTGACTGTGTCCCAGATCTCACTCCAGCGCCCACCACTCCCCAAGCTGAGGACTGACGTGGCCGCTAGGCCCTCCCTGGCCCGCGCGGTGCCCTTCACCAGGACCGGACCCAACCACGCCTCCTGGTCACACAGCACTCCGGAGGGACTTCCACTCCCCGACCTCGTGCTCGCGATCGCAGGAATGATGGCCTGAAGCCATTCCGGGAGACAGACCTGTCTGTTAAGTTATACATCATGAGCACCGCCACCACGCGGCGACCCGCCCGGGACCGCATTCTCGACACCGCATGCGAGCTGTTCTACGCCCATGGCATTCACGCTGTGGGCGTGGACCGGCTGATCGCGGAGTCAGGGGTCGCCAAGGCGACGCTGTACAAGCAGTTCCCCAGCAAGGACGACGTGGTCGCCGCCTACCTGAGGCGGATGGACGACAGCTGGCGACGCCAACTGCGCTCGGCCGCAATCGCGGCAGGCACCGATCCGCGCGAGCAGCTCTTCGGCCTCTTCGTCGCGCTGGAGAAGGCGGCTCAGGAAGGCACGTTGGGCTGTGCCTTCATCAACGCGGTGGCGGAGTACGAACCCGGAAGTACCGCGCATGCCATCGCCGCGGAACACAAGGGTTCTGTGCGCACCTGGGTTCGCGACCTGGCCACCTCGGCCGGCGCCACCGACCCCGACACTCTCGCATTCCAGCTCACGCTCCTCATCGACGGAACCCTGGCGGCGACACGGGTCGGAGATGCCGACATCGCCGCCGGGGCCGCCAAACAAGCAGCGCGCGATCTCCTCGACGCGGCCTGCTCAACCCCCGGCTGACCCTCGCCGGGGTCCGCGTCGCCGACGGTTTCCTGAACTGTCATGACGACCGTTCTGGACAGCCGTAGATCGTTCGTCCGATGCGGCTCGTTCCCGAAACCGGAACTGATTCACCTCTTTAATAGACAGACCTTTCTGTACGCTACGTATTCGAGCATCACCCCCCCGCCGCCGAAGGGATTTGATCCACATGTCCGAGCAGTTGCCCACCACCGCACGCGCCTGGCACCTCGACACTCGCCCGCAGGGCTGGCCGTCGCCATCCGGCTTCTCGCTGCGCCAGGTGGAACTCCCCGCACTCGGTCCGGGACAGCTCCTGGTCGAGAACGAGTACCTGTCGGTCGACCCCTACATGCGCGGCCGGATGAGCGACAAGAAGTCCTACATCGAGCCCTACGAGGTGGGCAAGCCGATGGACGGCCCCGCGGTCGGGCGGGTCCTGGTCTCCAACGCCGAGGGTTTCGTGCCCGGCGACTACGTCGTCCATGTCCTGGGCTGGCGGGACTACGCGGTGGTCGACGCGGCGAGCGCTCAGAAGGTGGACCCGGGTCTGGCACCACTCACCGCCTATCTCGGCGTGCTCGGCCTCACCGGTCTCACCGCCTACATCGGGCTGGAGCGCTTCGCGAAGATCAAGGAGGGCGACACGGTCTTCGTCTCCGGCGCGGCGGGAGCGGTCGGCAGCCTGGCCGGCCAGATAGCGAAGCTGAAGGGGGCCGGACGGGTGATCGGCAGCACAGGCTCCACCGACAAGGTCAAGCTGCTGGTCGAGGAGTACGGCTTCGACGCCGCGTTCAACTACAAGAACGGGCCGGTCGCCGAGCAGCTGGCACAGGCAGCGCCCGACGGCATCGACGTCTTCTTCGACAACGTCGGGGGCGAGCACCTGGAGGCGGCGATCGGCGCCCTCAAGCTGCACGCGCGGATCGTCCTGAGCGGGATGGTCTCCCAGTACAACGACGAGAAGGTCGTAGGACCCCGCAACCTATGGAACCTTTCCGTGACGCGTTCGAACGTGCTGACGTTCATGTTCAGCGAAGAGCTGGACCTCCAGCCGGACTTCATCCGCGAGGTCGGCGGCTGGCTCGCCCAGGGCAAGCTCCACTCCCGCGAGACCGTGAGGGAGGGCCTCGACAACACCCTGGACGCGTTCTTCGCGCTGATGCGGGGCGAGAACGTCGGAAAGATGATCGTCAAGCTCTGAGCCAGCCATCAGGTAGCTGAACGTGGGGGCCCGCCGTGCACACGGCGGGCCCCACTTGTGCTGCGACCGCCCTGCAATCGGCGCACGTGGCATCCGCCTGCCCAAGCACGTGACGCCGACACTCTCAGGGCCGAAGTCCACGGTGCACCAGGTGCACCAGCAGAAGGCGCCCCCCACGTGGGACATCACACATGTCCCGCAGCTCGGAGCGCTTGCGATCACCGACGGACCCTAAATAAAATTACGACTGTACTTCAATGATCGATCTCCAACGCCACCGACTCGGCCGACCATTCTCAATGGCCGGTGTGCCGCTGGGCGCCCGGACTGTCGTTCCACGCCCGACGGGCGCTGCCCAGCCAAATCGAGCGGCCCACGCCCGGAAAAGGCTGGTCAAGGCAGCCTCGGTCTGGTCCTCGTTCGTAACCAGCCTCTCCCCATACGGAGACACGGCTGGGGTCCTCGCGAATGGCCGACTGGGTCCACGGGCGGCGCGGCCGATCCGTTCAGCGCACCTCTGCTACTTCACCAGGATTTGCCATGGACATCTCCACCAGCACCGCCCTTGTCACGGGAGCGAACCGAGGCTTCGGCAAGGCTCTCGCCACCGAACTGCTCAAACGTGGCGCCACCGTCTACGCCGGTGCCCGCAACCCCGACCAGGTCGACCTGCCCGGAGCCAAGCCGATCGCACTCGACATCACTGACGCGGCTTCCGTCACGGCCGCCGCCCAGGCCGCCGGCGATGTGACGCTCCTGGTCAACAACGCAGGCTCGTCCACCAACGCCGACCTGCTCTCAGCCGGCCTGGAGGACATCCGCCTCGAGATGGAGACCCACTACTTCGGCACTCTGTCGGTCGCCCGCGCCTTCGCCCCCCGAATCGCCGCCAACGGCGGTGGAGCAATCCTGAACATCCTGTCCGGCCTGTCCTGGGTCAGCTTCCCAGAGCTCGGTGCCTACAGCGCTGCCAAGTCCGCGGAGTGGTCGCTCACCAACGCGCTGCGCCTGCAGCTCGCCGACCAGGGCATCCGAGTGACCGGACTGCACGTCGGCTACATGGACACCGACATGGTGAAGGAGGTCGACGCGGTCAAATCCGCCCCCGCCGACATCGCCCGGATCGCCGTCGACGGCATCGCCGCCGGCGCCTACGAAATCCTCGCCGACAACGCCGCCCGACAGGCGCAGGCCGCGCTGGCCGGAGGTGTCTCGGTGCTCTACCCACAGCTCCCCTGACCGAGGGACAGCCCCGTGGGGCGGCCGTGCCGCGTAAGCCCACGCCGCACGGTCGGCAACCACATCCACCGACACCCACCACATACGCCAGCCAAGGAACATCATGCACCAGCATCGTAAGCAACCGGATCGGCGCGGCAGTGCCGCGTGGGCAGTGGTCATCACCAGCGCTGCCGGATTCATCACCGCGCTCGACAACCTGATCGTCACGACCGCTCTCCCCTCCATTCGCAAGGACCTCGGCGGCGGCCTCGAAGACCTCGAATGGACCGTGAGCGCCTACACCCTCACCTTCGCGGTCCTGTTGATGTTCGGCGCCTCGCTCGGCGACCGCTTCGGTCGCAGACGTCTGTTCGTCGTCGGACTCGGGATCTTCACCACTGCTTCGGCCGCGGCCGCGTTGGCACCGGAGATGGGTGAACTGATCGCCGCCCGCGCGGCTCAGGGCGTTGGCGCGGCGATAGTCACGCCGCTCACACTCACCCTGCTCTCGGCCGCCGTCCCAGCCGAGCGCCGCGGCGTGGCCTTCGGCGTCTGGGGTGCGGCCAGCGGTATCGCGGTCGCCACCGGACCGCTCATCGGTGGCACGCTCACCGAGCATCTCTCCTGGCAGTGGATCTTCTGGGTCAACGTCCCGCTCGGCCTGGCACTGATACCGCTGGCCTTGTTCCGGCTGAACGAAAGTCACGGCCCGAACCCGAGTCTCGACCTCGTCGGCACGGTGCTGGCCAGCGGTGGTCTGTTCGGCATCGTCTACGCCCTGGTGCGCGGCAACACTGACGGCTGGAGCAGCACCCCTGTTCTGGGTGGTCTCTTCGCCGGTGCGGCGCTGCTCGTCGGCTTCGTCCTCTACGAGCTGCGTGCCAAGCACCCGATGCTGCCGATGCGGCTCTTCCGCCACCGCTCCTTCAGTATGATCAACGCCGCGAGCATGCTGATGTTCCTGGGCATGTTCGGGGCGATCTTCCTGCTCAGCCAGTACCTGCAGACGGTCGGCGGCTACTCGCCGATGGAGGCCGGCGTGCGGATGCTGCCCTGGACCGCGATGCCCATGATCGCAGGACCGCTGGCCGGGGCACTCTCCGACCGTATCGGCGGCGCGCCCGTCGTCGCAGTCGGCATGACCTTGAACGCCATCGGACTCGGACTGTGGGCGCTGGCTGTAGAACCGCAGGTTTCCTACAGCTCCCTGTTGCCGGCACTGATCGTCTGTGGCATCGGAATGGGCATGTTCTTCGCCCCCAGCGCAAACCTCGTCATGAGCACGGTACGTCCCGAGGAACAGGGCATCGCCTCTGGCGCCAACAACGCGATCCGCGAGGTGGGAGGTGCCATCGGCGTCGCGTCATTGGCCGCCGTATTCTCCGCCCAGGGCGGCTACGGGTCTGCCAAGTCCTACGTGGACGGACTTGTCCCGGCACTCTGGGTCGGGGCAGCAGCAGTAGCCCTGGCTGCGATACTCGGCTTCCTGATGCCCCGCCGATCCAAGATCGCCGACGTGGCCTCGGAGGATGCCATGCTCAGCACGCCGGTTGCGATCTGAACCCCTCGGCGAGGGGGCGGTGCAGCCAGTCGCGGCTGGACCGCCCCTTTTGCCGTCCTGTGGCGCATCGAGCGCTGCGAGGGAACATCACGGCACGGCCGGGGCCCGTCGAATGCCCTGCTGAGCACTGCCTGGATCCGCACGGGCGCTAGTTCCGCCCCAGCTGGCAGCGTCCGCAAAACGGCCCGCCTCACGTACCCGGAAAGTCACGCAGAAATGCCGGTCATCAAGACCGGCATGCAATGCAGCCGGGCGCGAGTACGCACGGACACAGCGGGCAACCGCTTCGGTCTCACTCGGCCGGCTTCGCCCAGAAGCCAGGGCCGGGGACTCGCTCCATGTCCTCTGCTTGTACAGAGTGCCCGTCTTCGCAGCGCATCTGGACATCGACATGCGCGCCGCAGTCGCGATGTCGTACCAGCACGGGTGGGCCTTCAGGGGCGGCGCAGTAGCGATCCCCCCACTGCATGAGCCCCATCACCGCCGGGACCAGATCCATGCCCTTGGGGGTGATCACGTATTTCGGCCGACTGCGTGAGCCGGGCTCCTTGTACATCTCGGTGTCCAAGATCCCTTCCTCCACCAGCATACGGAGCCGAGTGGCGAGGAGGTTGCGCGGACAGCCGAGAACGCGCTCGAACTCGCTGAAGCGAGATGAGCCGTACCAGACCTCACGAAGGATCAAGATCGTCCACTTCTCACCCACGATCTCGAGGGTCCGCGCGATCGAACAGTTTGAGATGTCTCGTTCGAGTTGAGGGTCCAAGCCGGTGTCCGTCAGAGATTCAGTCCACGCATCCATGGAGTGATTCTAACGGGATCTGGGTTTACTTAAATATACTCAGCCAGGTACTGTCATCACCGGCAACACCGACCCCGCCTCACGGGAACCCGCACAACACCCGCCCCGCGTGGAGCACCACCATGACAGCCAGCACGGAAGCACACGAGTTCGCGGAGTTCCTCGCGAGCGTGAGCGCGAAGTCCGCAACCCCCGGACTCGACCTGTCCGTCATCCGCGACATCGTCGACTCGAACCACAAGGCATCGACCGAACCCGAAGACGTCACCTACGCCGAAGTCGACGCCAACGGCGTACCCGCCCTCTGGGCCATCCCCGAGGGCGCCGACCCCGACAAAGTACTCCTCCACCTCCACTTCGGCGGATCCGTCACCGCTTCCATGCACTCCGACCGCAAGGCCCCCGGCCACATCGCCAAGGCCGCCGGGGCCCGCTCCCTCGTCGTCGACTTCCGCCTGGCACCGGAACACCCCTACCCGGCACAGCTCGACGACGTCGAAACCGCCTACCGCCGGCTCCTCACCCAGGGCCACGAACCCCACAACATCGGCAGCACCGGCCACTCCATCGGCGGCACCCTCGCAATCCTGCTGCCCCTGCGCCAGCTGGCCAACAGCGAACCCACCCCCGGCGCCATCGTCAGCCTCTCACCCTGGACCGACCTCACCCTCCACAACAAGTCCATGGACACCAACGAGGCCAACGACAAGATGCTCAGCCGCAACACCCTCGAACTCTTCCGCGACGCCTGGATACCAGACCCCACCCTCGACCCCGCCGACCCCCAGACCAGCATCGCCAACGCCGACCTCACCGGCCTGCCCCCCACCCTCGTCTACCACGGCGAACACGAAACCCTCGCCGACGACGGCACCCACCTCGCCGACGCCAAGGTCACCTCCGAAACCCACACCCTCCCCGAAGGCCAGCACCCCTTCATCCTCGCCGCCGGAAGCGTACCCGAAGCCAACGAAGCCATCACCAAAATCGGCAACTGGCTCCACACCCACCTCAACAACTAACCAGAGCCTGATGGCGAGACCTGCCGACCAGGTCCGCCGACACCATCGCAATGCCGGTGGCCGAGCCATCGGTCTCAGGCATTCTGATCACCCCTGTCAGTTGGTATGCGCTATTCGTCTCCGACAGCGATTTGCACCCTCCACCACACCCAGATCCCGCGATGCCACAAAGGAGTGCGCGATGGGAATGTACGAGGACGTCTTCCACTCAAGCACCGAAGACCCGGAGGCCTTCTGGTTGAAGGCGGCAGAAGGGATCGACTGGGAAGTCGCTCCGGCACGCGCTCTGGACTCCTCGGGCGCCCCCTTTTACCGCTGGTTCCCAGACGGCCGGCTCAACATCTGTTTCAACGCCCTTGACCGGCACATCGAAGGCGGCCGAGGCGAGCAGCCCGCGCTCATCTACGACTCGCCCGTGACCGGTACCCGGCGCACCTACACCTACAGACAGCTGAGGGGCGAGGTGGCGGCCTTCGCCGGAGCACTCACGCAGCTGGGCGTGGGCCATGGCGACCGCGTGGTCATCTACATGCCGATGGTTCCCGAGGCCGCTGTCGCGATGCTCGCCTGCGCGCGGATCGGGGCGGTCCACTCGGTCGTCTTCGGCGGGTTCGCCCCGCACGAACTCGCCCTCCGCATCGATGACGCCGCCCCCAAGGTGGTCGTCTCCGCCTCCTGTGGCATCGAGGGCAAGCGTGTCATCGCGTACAAGCCACTCCTGGACCGGGCGATCGAACTCGCCGCGCACAAGCCGGAAAAGCGTGTGATCCTGCAGCGCCCCCAGCAGACGGCGGAGATGGGGCCGGACGATCTCGATTGGGCCGACCTGGTCGCCACCGCGCCGCCGGCGGACTGCGTTCCCGTCCAGGCAACCGATCCCCTGTATATCCTCTACACATCCGGAACAACCGGCAAGCCCAAGGGAGTTGTCCGCGACTGCGGCGGCTACGCAGTGGCCCTCCACTGGTCGATGGGTGCCGTGTACGACGTGGGCCCGGGCGAGACCATGTTCACCGGATCCGATGTCGGCTGGGTCGTCGGCCACTCGTACATCGTCTACGCGCCGCTGCTGGTCGGGGCGACGACTGTCCTCTACGAGGGCAAGCCGGTCGGCACACCCGACGCAGGACAGTTCTGGCGTGTCGCCGCCGAGTACGGCGTCAAGACCATGTTCACCGCGCCCACCGCGTTCCGGGCCATTCGCAAAGAGGATCCGCAGGGAAGGCTCACCGCAGACTACGACCTCTCTCAACTGCGCTATCTCTTCCTCGCCGGTGAGCGTCTCGATCCCGAGACCTACCACTGGGCCAGTGAGCTCCTGGGCGTGCCTGTGGTCGATCACTGGTGGCAGACCGAAACCGGCTGGCCCATCGTCGCCAATCCGGTCGGTATCGAACTCTCCCCCCTCAAGCCCGGCTCCCCCACGCGTCCGCTGCCAGGATGGGACGTCCGAGTCATCGCCCCCTCAGGCCAGTCCGTGCCCACGGGCGTCGACGGTTCGATCGTCGTGAAGCTCCCGCTGCCGCCGGGAGCACTCCCCACCCTATGGAACGACGACGAACGCTACGTCGCCTCCTACCTCTCCGCCTACGACGGCTACTACCTCACCGGTGACAGTGGGCACATCGACGAGGACGGCTACGTCTTCGTCATGGGCCGCACCGACGACGTCATCAACGTCGCCGGACACCGCCTGTCCACCGGCAGCATGGAAGAGGCCCTGGCCGCCCATCCCGATGTCGCCGAGTGCGCCGTCATCGGCGTTGCCGACGCTCTGAAGGGACAAGTCCCGCGTGGCTTCGTCGTCCTGAAGTCGGGCACCGGCAGCGACCCGAACGCGGTCGAGGCCGAACTCGTCCAACTCGTACGCGAGCGCATCGGCGCCGTCGCCTCCCTCAAAGACGTCACCGTTGTGGCCGCCCTGCCCAAGACGCGTTCGGGAAAGATCCTGCGCAAGACCATGCGTGGCATCGCCGACGGGCGCGACGAACCCATCCCCTCGACCGTGGACGACGCAAGTGTCATCGAGGTCCTGCGCCCGGTTCTCCGCCGTGAGGGTGACACCCCATGAGCACCGGTTGCCGACCGCCACGGCCAGAAAGCGCTCAAGCGCCCTGCGCGACGCGCATCTCACCGAAGCAGGCAAGGACACGGACGCCTTGGCACCCGTTTCTCGAACCGGCGCGGGGCTCACATGGCCCACACTGCGGTCTGGCGGTCGGCGAAGCCGAATTGGCGCAAGGGTACGTTCCTCAGCGATGGGCTTACCAGCAGGATGCCGACACGCTGGTGAGCGCCAGCAAGTCCTACGACCTGGCGCGACATCGCCTGAACATCTTCACCCCGAGGACATCTCCCAAGGCTCCTCAAGCCCTGAAGCCAGGTGCAGACAAAGGGTTGCTGTGACTGCATATCGAGCGGACAAACGGATGCAGCTGGACTGGGCGACAAGCCCAGCACCCTGACGCCGTAACCAAATCCCTATGTCACAACCCAACACTTGGGCCGTATCCGATGAGCGGAGGAGGGCGGGCCCACCGCGTACCGCCTCGTGGGGACGAGACTTGGTACGCGAGACTGGCCCGGCGGCCGGTTCCGTTCCCCGGAACCGGCCGCCGGGCCCCATTGGTTCGCCCCCTGCTCGCGTCGCCGCAGATGAGCGGACACCTAGTCATCTTTGACGCCCTGCTCAGCCGGATCGTGCATGCCCGCTTTCGCGTCAAGGACAAGCACGCGCTCTCCGTCGCGGACAAGAGCAATCACCCCACGCTGCAGCGACAGCTCAAGTAGTTGCCCTGGAAGGACATCCCGCTGCCTCGCGTTCCGCGCCCTCCGACTCATTTGGCGCGACAACATCGCCGTCGGCCTGAGCAAGCATTCCCGCGACGCCACTCGACCGCTGAACACCCTCGGCATCAGGTGATCACATCGGACGCAACCGCGAGAATGCCACAGCCCTGGGCTCCGAACGCCCGCCGATGTCGCCAAGTTCTTCGCAAACAGCAGTCCCACGGAGATCCAATCAGCATGTTGATTCTCCTGCAGCCCCGGTAGCTAGCGCTTGACGTGTCCAAGCACGGCGAGGGCGCCGATGCCGAGGAGCGTGGGTTCGGACAGGCGTGAGGGCATCTCGACGCAGGCGCCGACGGTATTGAGGATCTACCCAGAGGAAGAGTCCACCGCGACGCCGAAGGCCTTAGAAGCCGTATCTCAACCGATCAAGGAACGTGCGGGTCGAACAGGTTTCCCGCCGGGGTGATCTTCCCCGTGTACGCGCATGAAGACAGGGCCTCTCGGTAGCTCGGGGATGCGAATCTGACCGAGCAGCGCCGGGAGGCCCTGGTGTCGTTGTTGTACGCGTCCGAGCCCGTTCAGTTCAACTCGGCTGCTCCATCGTGCGATTGCCTCGCGCACGTGTACGGCAACGCGGCCGACCATCCGGACCGGGAACGCCGGTATCCCTCCGACATGACGGACGCGGAATGGGCGGCTGTGCGGCCTTTGCTGCCGGTGCCGGCCTGGCTTCAGGGGCGGGGCGGGCAGCCCGAGGGTTACTGCCACCGCCAGCTGCTGGACGCGATCCGCTACCTGGTCACGGGCGGGATCTCCTGGCGGGCGATGCCCGCGGACTTCCCTGACTGGGGCCGGGTCTACGCCTTCTTCCGCCGCTGGCGCGAGCACGGGCTGATCACGGAGTTCCACGACCGGCTGCGCGGACGGGTGCGTGAGCGGGAGGGCCGTGAAGCGGAGCCGACCGCCGGGATCATCGATGCGCAGTCGGTGAAGGCCGCTGCCTCGGTGCCGTCCGTCTCGCGCGGCTGGGACGGCGGGAAGAAGGTGGGCGGCCGCAAGCGGCACATCGTGACCGACTGCCTCGGCCTGCTCCTGGTCGTCGCGGTGACCGCCGCGAACACCGGCGACCGGGAGGCGGCGACGGGCCTGCTGCAGCGGCTGCGCCGCCTGCACCGTGACATCTGCCTCGTCTGGGCCGACGGCGGCTACACCGGCGGCCTCGTCGACTGGTGCCGGGACAAACTCGCCCTGACCATGGAGATCGTCAAGCGCACCGACGACATGACAGGGTTCGTGGTGCTGCCCAGGCGCTGGGTGGCAGAGCGCACGTTTGCGTGGCTGATGCATTCGCGCCGACTGGCCCGGGACTACGAGACGTTGCCGGCCGGCAGCGAGGCGATGATCCGGTGGTCGATGGTCACGCGGATGAGCCGTCGCCTGGCACGGCCACAGGCCGCCGGCCGGCACTGAAAGCCCCCGACGCCTCCTGCACGAGCCACCCGCGCTCGGCCAGGCGTCTGGCCTTCGAGCGCACCCCCTCGACCTTCGCCGACGTCGTCCCAAGGCCCAGCCCCACCGCGACCTCCCTGGCCTTCAGCGGATTCTGGCCCGTCGGCTGCCGCTCGTCGAGCACGCCCAGGATCCGTTGGTAGTCCAGCGCCAGCACCGTCACCGGCAGTCCTTCGCGCCAAGGCGGCACGACCGAACCCGACACCGGCGAGGGTGCGGGTTCCTGCTCCGACTCGGCCCCGGCCGCGGCGGTGGTCTCGGCAGCCGAGGCAGCGAGGGCCTCGACCAGCTCCTCCCGCGCGATCACCCGACGGTCCAGCTCGATCTCCGCGGCCTCCAACACCCCAGCCAGCTGCGCGATTTCCTCCCGAAGCCCTTCCACCCGCACACGGGCCGCTGTCTCCCGCTCCTCCAGCATTCCCAGAACCGACGCCATCGCGCACCCCTCGCTCATGGAGCGGAAACAAGACGCCGGATCCCTCCCTCATTCGGAGCTGCACCATGCCTGACCAGCAGAAACCAAGCGATCACGTTCGGTTGAGATACGGCTTCTTATCCGTGCGGGCCCAGGTCATGCGCTGGACCAACCTGCCATCCGGCCGCGAAGCTCGACCAGCCGCTGGCGGTACGCCTCGACATTGCCGAGCTTGATGTGCTCGTAGCCGCGCACCAGGTCGGGCAGTTGGGCGATCTCCATGGCCAGCGTGTGGTTTGCCGGGCTCAGGGTGGTGATGAGTTCCTCGATCACCTCGGTGTACTCGGTGATCAGAGTGCGCTCGACACGACGGACCTCGGCATAACCGAAGAGGTCCAGCTTGGTGCCACGGACCCGCTTGCCCCAGCGCAGGACGACATAGAAGACGGTGAACCAACTGCCGAGGGAGAGCTTGTTCTTCATGCCCATGGCGCGGAGCACGGGCGGGTGCAGCTTCCAGCGGACCTTGGCGCCCTCGCCGAACTCGGCGGTGATCCTGGCGCGTTCGGTCTTGTCCAGCGAGAGTCGGGCGACCTCGTACTCGTCCTTGTACGCCATCAGCTTGTGCAGGAAGAAGGCGACGGCTTCGGCGAAGCCGGGCTGCCCCGGTACGGCCGTCCGCTCCGCCTGGTGTGCCTTGGCGACGAGGTCGGTGTACCGGGCGGCGTAGGCCTCGTTCTGGTAGTCGATCAGGTCCGGCACCCGGATCTTCAGCGACGCTGCCAGTGTGCTGCCGCTCTCGGCGCCGACCGTTGCGACCAGTTCGGCGGCCCGTCCGGTTAGCTCGGCGGCCAGGGGCGGCTCGGGCTGCGGATCCGTGAGCGCGGCGGCCAGCACGTCCGGGTCGGCGACCGCTTGGCGGCCTCGGCGGAAGGCCTGGACGTTGGCTTCCACCGCGACACCGTTCAACTCGATGGCGCGCTCGATCGCTGCTTCCGTCAGTGGCAGGGCACCCGCCTGATAGGCGGTGCCGACGAGGAGCATGTTGGCGAACTGGTCACCGCCGAACAGTGCCTCGGCGAGGCCCTTGGCGTCCACGTAGGCGTTGTGACCCGGACGGGTCTTGGCATCGATGGCGTCGGTGATCGGGTCGTGATCCGGGAACGCGGTCTCCGGCCGCCGGATCATCGACCCACTGGGCACGTCCGCGGTGGACACGATCGCCACGGTGCGGTCCCGGTGCGCGGTCGCGAGATTCTTCGGATTGCCGCCCACCAGCATGTCGCAGCCCAGGTACAGGTCACAGCCGCCGGTACCGACCTTCGGCGACAGCGGCTGGTCCCCCACCGTGAACTTGAGGTCGGACACCACTGGGCCGGCCTTCTGAGAGAGCCCGACCTGGTCAAGCCCCCGCGGGCTGAGTCCGTCGATGAACCCGGCGGCGGCCAGTACCTGCGCGACAGTGACGATGCCGGTGCCGCCGATTCCGGTGATGCGGAGGGTGAATCCTTCCGGGTCGAACAAGCGCGCGGGCTCGGGCAGGTCCGATGACTCCAGCGCGGGCGCGCGCCTGACCCTGCGCTTGGCCTGGGGGGCCGGGATGACCTCTATGAAGGACGGGCAGTCCCCCTTGAGGCAGCTGTAGTCCTTGTTGCAGGACGGCTGGTGGATCTGTGTCTTACGGCCGAACTCCGTCTCCACCGGAGTCACCGACAGACAGTTCGACTTCTGCCCGCAGTCACCGCAGCCCTCGCAGACCCGCTCGTTGATCATGACCCGCATGGCCGGATCCGGGGCCTGGCCGCGCTTGCGCTTGCGTCGGAGTTCGGCCGCGCAGGGCTGGTCGTGGATCAGAATCGTGGTGCCCTTGACCGTCCGCAGTTCCTCCTGGGCGGCCATGATGGCGTCCCGGTCGTGCACCGACGCGACCTTGGGCAGGCGCACCCTGCGGTAGTTCTCCGGGTGGTCGGTCGTGATGACGATCTTCTTGACGCCCTCGGCCTGCAGCGTCCGAGCCAGTTGCGGCACGGTGTAGCCGCCGACCGCGTCCTGCCCGCCGGTCATCGCCACGGCGGAGTTGTAAAGGATCTTGTATGTGATGTCGGTACCTGCCGCGACACTGGCCCGGATGGCCAGCAGCCCGGAGTGAGCGAGGGTCCCGTCGCCCAGGTTTTGGAAGGTGTGTCCAGCGGTGACATAGTCCTGCTGACCGATCCACTGGGCGCCTTCACCTCCCATCTGGGTCAGCCCGGTGACCGTACCGGTCTGGCTGGGCTCCATGAACACGGTCATGGCGTGGCAGCCGATGCCGCCGCCCATGAGTGACCCTTCGGGCGCCTTCGTGGACGTGTTGTGGGGGCAGCCCGAGCAGAAGTACGGCGTGCGGTTCACCGGCGTCAGCGTCAACGGGATACGCACGGGGGCGGTCAGCAGGTCGAGCCGGGCCCGTACCGACGGCCGCTCGCCCAGGGCCAGCAGCCGGGGCGCGAGCACCTTGGTGATCGCATCGGCGTCCACCGCTCCGAAGCTGGGCAGCAGCGGGATGCCGTTGGCATCCCGGGTGCCGACCACAGTCGGCCGCCGGGCCGAGTTGAACAGCTCCTCCTTGACCAGCTGCTCCAGGAACGGGCCTTTGTCCTCGACCACGACGATCTCGTCGAGTCCGTCCGCGAACTCGCGCACGATCTGCGGCTCCAACGGCCACACCAGGCCGACCTTGAGCACCCGCACCCCTGCGGCGGCCAGGTCGTTTTCGGTGGCCAGTCCCATGTCAGCCAAGGCCTGCCGCAGTTCCAGATAGGGCTCGCCGGTGGCCACGATGCCGATCCTGTCCTGCGGTCCGCGTGCCACGATCCGGTTCAGACCGTTCAGGCGGGCGTACTCCTGCACCAGCGGCAGCCGCACCTGGTGCAGGTTCTGCTCCATCGCCTCGGCCAAGGCCGCGCCCAGCTTGGTCGCCACCTGGTGCGCGTACGGCTTGCCATCGCGCAGCGGCGGTCGAGGGTCGAACCTGTCGACACCGAGATTCACCACGCTGGAGCCGTCTGCCACGTTGGTGGCGATCTTGATCGCCGTCCACAGCCCCGTGGCACGGGACATCGCGATCCCGTGCAGGCCGTGGTCCAGCACGTCCTGGCTGTCCGCCGGAACCAGCGTCGGGATCAGTGCGGCCCGCAGGACGGTCTCCGAGCCGCACGGTACGGTCGAGGACTTCGCGGTCGCGTCATCACCGCAGAAGGCCACCACGCCGCCGCCGACGTGTGTTCCCATGAGATTTCCGTGCCGGATGGCATCCAACGCCTGGTCGACGCCCGGGGCCTTGCCGTACCAGAACCCGGCGACGCCGTGCAGGTCGGAGCCGAGCTGCGTCACCGCCTGCGTGCCCAGTACGGCCGTCGCGGCCATCATCTCGTTCATCCCGGGCCGGAAGTCGACTCCATGGGACTCCAGCAGCTTCGCGATCGGCTTCATCGCAAAGTCCACCGTCCCCAGCGGGGAACCCTGGTAACCGGTCATGAAAGCGCGCGTTCTCAGGCCCCGGCGGTCATCGGCCCGCCGTACGTCGAGCGGAACGCGGCACACCGCCTGGACCCCGGTGAGCAGTGCGGGTCCGTGGGTGGCGGTGTAGCGCTCCTCAAGCCGGAACTCGGGCCGCGGGACCGGACGTTCACTGGCGACGGTCATCGTTGGTTTCCTCCGGCGGTTTCGGGAACGGGCGTGAGGAGAGTCCCGTCGCTCAAGTAGCTGTCGAGATTGCGCAGCCCGAGCGTCAGCATCGCCATCTGGGTCTCGCCGGTGGCACTTCCGACGTGCGGGAGCAGCACGACGTTCTCCGTCTCCCGCAGTACCTGGGGTACATATGGCTCATTGGCGTGGACGTCCAGCCCGGCGCCGGCCAGCCGGCCATGGGACAGCGAGTCGATCAAGGCCTGTTCGTCGACGACACTGCCGCGGGCGACGTTGATCAGGTAGCCCTTCGGACCGAGCGCCTCGATGACCGTGCGGTCGACCATGTTCTCGGTGCCGGCGCCGCCGGACACGGCGACCACCAGCACCTCGACCGCCCGCGCGAGATCGGCCGGCGACTCGGCGTAGGCATAGGGCACGCCCGGGACCGGGCGGCGGGAGTGATAGGTGATCGGGCAGCCGAAGGCGGTCAGCCGGGTGGCGATCGCCGAGCCGATCCGGCCGAGGCCGAGAATGCCGACGCGGCGGCCGCTAACCTTGGTCGCCGGCGGAAACTGCTGGTGCCCGGGCCACAGGCCGTCCCGGACGAAGCGGTCCGCGGCCGGGAAGCGACGCAGGGTGTCGATGAGCAGGCCGACGGCGGTGTCGGCGACACAGTCGGTGGACACATCGGGAGTGTTGCTCACGACGATGCCGTGCTCGGCCGCGTAACCGACGTCGATCGCGTCGTAGCCGACGCCGAGGTTGACCACAGCACCCAGCTTGGGCAGTCGCGCCATCAGCCCGGCGTCAACACCCGACAGGCTCGTCGTCACGGCGACGGTCACTTCATCGGCGTACTCCGCCAGGAAGCCGTCACGGTCCGCCTCTGCCGGCAGTACGAGCGCGTCGTAGCGGCTCTGGAGCATCTGAAGGGCTGCGGGCGGCAGTCCGGCAGCCAGGACCCGTCCGGTCACTGCGCCTCCAACGTTTCCTCGGGCCACACCAGTGCCCCGCTGTGCGTGACCGCGCCCTGATGCGCGGGCCGGACGAGCCTGGCGTACTTCTCGGCGGCCCCGGCCAGCGGAACCGTACGCTGGAGCGCCTTCCACGCACCGCGTCTTCGTGCCAGTTCGGCCTCGTCGACCAGCAGGTCGAGGGTGCCGGCGTCGGCGTCGATACGGATCCGGTCGCCGTCCCGCACCAGGGCGATCGGGCCGCCGTCGGCCGCCTCCGGGCAGACGTGCCCGACGCACAGCCCACGGGTGGCGCCGGAGAACCGGCCGTCGGTGATCAGGGCAACCTTGCCTCCCATGCCCTGTCCGACGATGGCCGACGTGGTGGACAGCATTTCCCGCATGCCCGGCCCACCCCGCGGGCCCTCGTTGCGGATGACGATCACATCGCCTTCGGCGTATTCCCGCTTGCGAACCGCGCGGAACGCGTCCTGCTCGGTTTCGAACACCCGCGCCGTACCCTCGAACTGGCGGTTCGCGGTCGCCGACACCTTGATGACCGCGCCGTCGGGGGCCAGGCTGCCCCGCAGGACCACCAGTCCGCCACTGGCACTGATCGGATCCGACGCGGGCCGGACCACCTCTCCGTCGGGGTCCGGAGCGTCCGCGAGTGCCTCGGAGAGCGTGCGGCCGTCGAAGCTCAGCGCGTCCCCGTGCAGGAAGCCGCCGTCCAGCAACGCCTTGAGCACCACCGGAGTCCCGCCCACCTGGTGCAGATGGTGCGGCACATAGGGGCCGCCCGGGGCCAGCGCCGCGATGTGTGGGGTGCGGCGGAACACCTCGGCCAGGTCGTCGAGAGTGAACTCGATGCCCGCCTCATGCGCGATCGCCGGCAGGTGCAAGGCAGCGTTGCTGGAGCCGCCGGTCGCCGCCACCACCGCCGCGGCGTTCTCCAGGCTGCGCCGGGTGACCAGCTCCCTTGGCAGGGGCCCGCCACGCTCCAGATTGGCCATCAGTTGCTCCGCCGCGGCGCGGGCCACGGCCTGCCGCTCGGCGTAGGGCGCCGGGATGGTAGTGCTGCCCAGCGGCGCCAGCCCCAGCGTCTCCGCGTAGCTGCCGCCGGTACCGGAGGAGAACTGTCCCGGGCACGAGCCCAGCGTGGTCGTCATGGCCTGGGAGAAACGCTCCAGTTCCGCCTCGGTCATCTGCCCGGCCTGTACCTTGCCGACCGCCTCCAGGACGGAGAGCGGGTTGGTCTCCTTGCCCTGCCAGAACGGCAGCAGCATGGTGCCGCCGTGCAGGAACAGGCTCGGCACGTTCAGGCGGACGATCGCCATCAGCAGCCCTGGAATGGTCTTGTCGCAAGCGCCCACGCCGACCAGCGCGTCATAGTTCTGGGCTCGCACCACGATCTCCACCGAGTCCGCGATCGCCTCCCGCGACATCAGCGAGAACCGCATGCCCTCGTGATGCTGCGTCAGCAGGTCCGACACCGAGATCGTGGAGAACTCCCGAGCGGTGCCGCCGCCTGCCTCCACACCGATCTTCGCCGCCGCCACCTGAGGCTGCAGCGACATCGAACACGGCGAGACCTCGCCGTAGGTATGAGCCACACCGACGAACGGACGCTCGATTGCCGCGTCGTCCAGGCCGGTCGCGCGCAACTGCCAACGGTGAATCGTCCGGTCCAGGCCGGTGGTCACGATGCGGGACCGACGGTCAGCCACAGCGACCTCCAGTTTCGATAGGAAAATCTATCGGATAGGAAAAAGTATTGGATGTTACGGTGGGCCCGTCAAGGGAGGAGTCCAAATGCCGAAGGGGCCCACCAGGCGGCGGCCTCAGACGAGGGCGCGACTGCTCGAGGCGGCGATGGACGCGTTCGCCGAGGCCGGGTTCGGCGCGACCTCGATCGACGAGATCTGCCGCCGCGCCGGCTACACGACCGGCGCCTACTACTCGAACTTCTCCAGCAAGGACGAGCTGTTCTTCGCCCTCTTCGACGAACATGCCGCCCGCGCCCTAGAGCGGCTCGTCAGCAAGGTGGCCGACCTGACCGCAGGGGACCCGACGCCGGAGCAGATCGCGGGCGTCCTGGCCGACCTCAGCCCGGAGGAGCGTCGCTGGTACGTGGTCAGCACCGAGTTCACGCTCTATGCCCTGCGCAACCCCGAGGCCGCCCAGGTACTTGCCGACCACGATGCCAAGGCCCGCGCCGAGCTCGTCCGGATTCTGACGGCGTACTTCACGTGCCGGGGCCGTGAGCCTGCCGTCGACCTCGACCAGTTGGCCCGCCTGATCATCGCCATCCGCGAGGGCGCACTCCTGCAAAGTCTGGTCGAGCCTGATGCCTTGCCCACCGGAACACTCGAAGCGGCCTTTCTGCCCGCTCTGCTTCGCTCCGTCTTCCACCCCTAGAAACACCGTCGTCGGACTGGGACCCAAGCCCTGTCGGTCGCCTTCAGACATATCAAGCGGCCCGACATTGCCAGGGCCGCCGAGCGAAGCCGATCCCGCCCACGGCCGGGGGCACCGAAAACCCAGCTCTGGGCCTTCCTGAGCGCCCCTGGTCACCGAGCTGCGCCCGCACCGATGCGGCGAGCGGGTCGAGTCAATGCAGCAGGAAAAAGCGGATGCGGTCCGCAACGGCCATCCCCGGGGCCGGCCAGCAGAGGACCGGGCCCTGCCGGCCATCGACCGCTGGCGCACGAACTCACGCTGCGGCACCCTCCGCCGCAGTCCGGCACCTCGAACTCTGCGGCCAACCGCATCGCCGCCCTCTCGGACCGTCGATGGCACTCAAATCCCCCACGTTTCCGCTACGGACACATCATCGCGAATGGCGGCTGCGGGGAAACCGGCTTGGTCATCCTGCACCGCCGCGCGCGGCGAGGCCGTCCTCCAGCCCGGAAGGAGAACCCTCAAGGTCCGTGCCTTTGCGGAGCGCACCTTCGCTCGCATGCAGAGCCGGCAGGCGCTGCGCAACTGCTGTCTGAAACACAACGGCGTTCACCACACCGTGGCCAGTGGACCGTGAAGCGCGACATGTACGTGTTCCTCGACCCGGACTGCCCAACTGTGCCTTGGACCTGACCACGTGGGAGGCTCTGAACGTTCGACGCAATCGCGCAGGCATTCCGGCGACGGCGGGCACCAAGGCATGTCTTGGGCTGGGCCGCCCCCTCTGGATCCGCACGCCGACAGGTCGCGTCCCGGTGATGGGGTCAGCGGTCGGTCTCACCGGACAGGAAGTCACGCAGATGGCCGAGCAGCGCCACGGGCTGCTCCTCCGCGATGAAGTGACCGCATTCGGGGATCTCCGCGCCAATGACATCGTCCGCGTACGCGCGCCAGATCTCCATGACGGGGAGCCTCGCCGGCCCCCCGGCAGAACCCCACAGCGCCAGCACCGGCATCGTCAGACGCCGACCCGCCACAGCATCGACGTCATCAAGAGCAATGTCCTCCTCCATGGCACGGTAGTCATCGAGGCTGGCACGCAACGCCCCCGGGCGAGAGAACGCACGGACATAGCCATCAACCGCGTCGGGCGTCAGCCCGTGACGGTTGTACGTCCAGCGCTCGAAGAAATACTCGAGGTACCCGCGAACATCCCGGCCCACAAGACGCTCGGGAAGATCGGGCTGCATCTGAAACAGCCAGTGCCAGTACCCGGAGGCAAGGGAAGCATCCATGCGGCGGAACATCTCCCGGGTCGGCACGATGTCGAGCACGGCCAGTCGCTCCACCTGGTCCGGGCGGTCCAGCCCCCAGCGGTGCGCGACACGGGCGCCGCGGTCATGACCTACGACCGCGGCCCTCTCGAAACCGAGCGCCTCGACGAGTCCGGCGATGTCAGCGGCCATGCGGCGCTTGTCGTAACCGGTCGTGGGCTTGTCGCTCAGACCGTATCCACGGAGATCGGGAGCCACGACGGTGTGGTCCGCGGCCAGATCCTCCAGCACTGGACGCCAACAGTCGGAGGTCTGCGGCCAGCCATGCAATAGGACGACCAGGGGGCCTGACCCGGCTCGGGCGTAATGCAGACGGACCCCGTCCACCTGGGTCACACCTGTCGTCGCTGTCGACTCTCGCATGGATAGGCCTCCTTGACTTCGAATCTAACCGTCTTAGGCGGTTAAGCTAGCGTGCAAAATGAATGTGTGACAACGGACGACAAGTGGGTCTGGGACGGTGGGCGAGTATGCCTCGACTTCATCAACACCCTGCGGTATCGGTGGAGCGCGGCCCCGAGCGAGACGCTCCGGACCCCGGAGGACCTCGCGTGCTGGCTTCAGGACGCCGGTCTGCTCGCCCCCGACTCCCCTGGTCCCGTCACGGCGGCCGTTCTGGCCTCCGGGCGACGACTGCGTGAAACTCTCGACCGCGCCGTACTGGCGGTCGTAAACGGCCGATTGCCCACACCCGGCGACGTGACGCTCCTCAACCGATCGGCTGCAGCAGCGCCCCGGCCCGCCCCGCAACTCGTCGTCACCGGCGAGCGCCTGGATCAGGCCGGCACCCCCGGTCTCGCCGACGCCCCCGCAACCGCACTCGCGCTTGTCGCCCAGGACGCCGTCGACCTGCTGCTGTCCGCCGAGATCCGGCGCGTGCGGGTCTGCGCGGCGGACCGTTGCAGCCTGCGCTTCGTGGACCGCTCCCCCGCGCACAATCGCCGCTGGTGCTCCATGTCCCGCTGCGGAAACCGCACCAAGGTCCGTCGCCACCACGCTCGCGCAAGACAAGATGAGCTGTGACAGGAAGCCAACAGAGCAGGTGCCGTCGCACCATAGAACAGCCCGAAAAAAGTGACCGTCCAAGGCCTGCCCCATGGCGGCTCATAGCCCTGTAGCCAGGACGCGGACAGCCGAGTCCGCCTGGGGAGTCTCGTTGTCTGAGCGGCACATGCAGGTGCTGCTCGTCAACAGCCGTGCCGCCTCCAGACGACGGCGGACCTCGGCGACCTCACGCCGCCTGCCCACAAACGTGCCGCCACCAGCTGGCAGGTCACTCGCAGCTCGTCGACCGAGTGGTCATGCGGCGCGTTGGCGAGGTGCCAGGGTGGCGTGGATCTGGTCGCGGATGTCGGCAAGCACGGCTTCGTCGCTGCGGTGCAGGTACACGGTGGCGGTGGTGCTGAGGTGGATGATCGCGGTGATCACACGTGCCAACGTTGCCGCGTCGGCAGCATCTATGTACTCCTCGCGGGTGAGCAGGCCGGTGATGCCTTCCTCGAGGCGGGCGGCGAGAGCGATGCCCGCACGCCGGTAGGGCTCGGCCGGGTCGCCGAAAACGAGCTCGTGCAGGTATGTGCGGCCGTTCTCGATCTGCTCCCTCACGCACGCCACTACGGGACGAATGAGCGCGACAACTGGATCGAGAACACCCTGCCCGTCGACGGCGTCGGCCGCGGCGAGGCCATTGTCGACGGCGGCGGCGAACTTCTCGTTCTGCACCATGATCAGCAACTCCGCCTTCGTGGAGGCATACCGGTACAGGGTGCCGATCGCGACATCGGCCCGATCGGCGACCTGCTGGGTCGTGACGCCGCCGATGCCGTGCCTGGCGAACAGCTCGCCGGCCGCGGTCATGATGCGCTCGCGCTTGTCCTGCCTGGCCCGCTCTCGGCGCCCGATCGGCATGTGACCGCGGCTCATGGAGACCTCCCTTGACAGAAAAACTGAGTCGACTCACAATTGAGTGTACTCGGGTTAGCCGGATCGGGCGAGACTCCAGCGTCCCGCCGAACTGGCGGATCCAGTGGCAAACCTGAACAACTAGGAATGGGCAAGGAGCGGCGCCCCATGAGAGCGTTCGTCGTCACCAAGTACAAGAAGCCGCTCCAGGAGGCGGACGCCCCCGAGCCCACCGTGGGGGAGCACGACGTACTCGTGCGCGTGGAGGCCGCCGGGCTCAACCCGCTGGACGAGAGGATCCGCGCCGGCGAGTTCAAGCTGCTGCTGCCCTACAAGCTGCCGCTCATCCTTGGTAACGATGTCGCCGGCACCGTCATCCGAGTCGGAACGGGTGTGCGCGGCTTCAAGCCCGGAGACGAGGTCTACGCCCGGCCCGACGGAAGCCGTATCGGCACGTTCGCCGAGCGCGTCGCCGTCGCGGAGGGCGACTTGGCGCTCAAGCCCGCGTCGATCAGCATGGCAGAGGCGGGCTCGCTGCCGCTGGTGGCCCTCACGGCTTGGCAGGCGCTGGTGGAGCGCGGGAAGGTGCGGCCCGGGCAGAAGGTTCTCATCCACGCCGGCGCCGGCGGAACCGGTTCGATCGCGATCCAGCTCGCCAGGCACCTCGGCGCCAGTGTCGCCACGACCGCCAGCGGTTCGAACGCGGACTTCGTGCGCGAGCTGGGTGCGGACACAGTGATCGACTACCGCAGCCAGGACTTCGAGCAGCTCCTGTCCGGCTACGACCTGGTGCTCGACAGCCTCGGTGGGGAGAACCTCGAGAAATCGCTGCGGGTGCTCAAGCCAGGCGCCAAGGCCATCGGGATCGCGGGTCCCCCGGACCCCGCATTCGCCCGCGAAGCCGGCCTGAACCCGGCGCTGCGCCTGGCGATCGCGGCTCTCAGCAGAAAGATCCGCACTCACGCGAAGAAGCTCGGCGTGACATACGAGTTCCTGTCCATGCGCGCCAACGGCGACCAGCTTCGACAGATCACCGCCCTCGTCGACCAAGGCGCGTTGCGCCCGGTCGTGGGAAAGGTCTTCGACTTCGACCAGACCCCGCAGGCGCTGAAGTCCCTGTCCAAGGGCGGCATCCGCGGAAAGGCCGTCATCACCGCCAGCAGTTGACCCGCCGCGACCGCGGCGGGCGGCACAACCCACGCGAGGAGAAACCATCATGAGCGACAACGACACCCAGAACGAACCCGTCATCACCTCGTACGCGCAGGCCCCGGCCCGCACCCTCAGCGCCGGAGGCGTCACCTACGCCTACCGCGAGCTGGGTCCGAAGGGCGGCATTCCCGTCGTCTTCTTCGTCCACCTCGCCGCGACCCTGGACAACTGGGACCCGCGCATCATCGACCCCGTCGCGCAGGGCCGTCACGTCATCGCCTTCGACCAACCCGGTGTCGGGGCGTCCACGGGCCAGGTGCCGGACAGCGTCGAGGCGATGGCCGACGACGCCTACACCTTCATCACGGCGCTCGGGTTCGACAAGATCGACATCTTCTCCTTCTCCCTCGGCGGCATGATCGCCCAGGCGCTCGTGGTGAAGCACCCCGAGCTCGTCCGCAAGCTCGTCCTCACCGGCACCGGACCGAAGGGCGGCAAGGACATAGACAAGGTCACCGGCACCACCTACGCGGACATGCTGCGCGCCCTCCTGACCCGGTCCGACCCCAAGGAGTTCCTGTTCTTCAACCGCGACGCCGCCGGTAAGCCCGCCGCCCGCGCGTTCGTCGATCGCCTCTCGGAGCGCACCGAAGACCGTGACGCGAACATCAAGGTCAAGGCGTTCCAGACGCAGCTGAAGGCGATCAAGAAGTGGGGGCGTGGCACCCCCGACGACCTGTCGAAGATCACTCAGCCCACCCTGATCGCCAACGGCGACAACGACCGTATGGTGCCCTCGGTCCTCTCCAACGACCTGCACGAGCGCATCAAGGGCAGTGAGCTGGTCATCTACCCCGACTCCGGGCACGGCGCCATCTTCCAGTACCACGAGGAGTTCGCCCCCGTCGCGGTCGAATTCCTCGCCCCCTGACCACCCCGAACACGTGAACCGCACGTTCCTGACCAGGAGTAGAAGGGCAACACCATGAGCACGTCACAGTCCACCGCGCCACAGCTGGTGAAGAAGCATCTCACCTCTTCGATCCTCCTGTGGGTACGCACCGACCAGCCCCGCCAGACCGGGCTGGACTACTGGAAGGGCCCGCACTCGGGCATCATCTCCGCCACCCCCGGCCTGGACGAGTACCGGCAGATCCACCTCGCCGAGCACAACCCGGGCCGGTGGCCGGTGACCGAGGCGGTGGAGACCGCGATCCCCGCCGAGCGGAAGGTCGACGGGGTCGCGGAAGTGACCTTCCAGTCGGCGCTCGCGCCCCTGCACGGACGCAAGCAGACGCAACTGGCCTACGCGGACGAGATCAACGTGTTCCGCCGCACCCTGCTCTACGCCGGCCCGCCGAACTCGTCCCGCTGGTACGACGTCGCAGGCCCGGGGGAGACGGTCGGTGCCCGCGCCCTGGTCTACCTCCGCCGCCGGGACGGGGTCAGCGGCGGTGAGTTCCGGAAGTTCGTCAAGACGCAGCTCGTTCCCGCACTCGCCGGCACCGGAGCGCTGAAGGAACTGCGTCTGCAGACGTTCCTGCCCTGGATCGAAAAGCTCTGGGACACCCCGAACGTCGCCCACGACAACCCCGACGACCAGCACTTCCATGCCTCCCTCGTCCTCGGGTTCACCGACGCCACGGCACGGGACGCCTTCTTCACCAGCGACGCGGTCGGGGAAGTGTCCAGCCAACTGGCCCCGTTCGCCTCGGCGATCCACGCGTACGACGTCACCGCCGCCCTCACCTACGTCAAGGACGGCGTCATCCTGCCGCACTACGAGGAGTGAGCGGCGAAGGCAGCGAGAGGAACGCCAGAGCTGCCCGGTAATCCGTCTGCCCGGGCTTCCCGAACCACCGACGCCCCCAGACCCCTCCACCACGGGCACACCTCACCCCTGGTCGCGCAGATCACTTCCGCCGGCCCGCCCGTCAACCCCGTCGTCGGCGAAGCCGTCCTTCGCCTCACCGAGATCGTCGAGGAACCGGCCACCGACCCGCACATCCAGGTCGTGGTGCTCGACAGCGCCACCCCCCACTTCTTCTACAACCACTTCGACCGGGCCGCCGCCGACTTCCCCGCCCCCAAAGACCAGGACGAGGCGCCGGCATGGACGAATCCGGTCCCGAAACTCTCCACAACGCCCACCAGCACGATCGCGGCCGTCCGCGGACACACCCACGGCCCGCCCGGACAAGCCGGGCACCCTTCTCCCCCCTCACACGAACCTGGTCGCCGCCTACGACAAGTTCGCCCACCCCCCCTTTCTGGGTTCCTCACCCGCACCGTCAGCACGCAGGCAGACATCGAACAGGCCGGCACCGGCTTCGAGTACCGCCTCGGGCAGTTCATCGGCATCACCGACCACCAACGCTGACACCCCAGCACACGCACACGGGAGATGCCACGGCCGTGTCCGTGCATCGCTGGAGCTCGCTACCTTTTCTTCGTTTCCGTGGCCGATCAGGAGAAGACCAATGGCGCGAAACCCTGCTACCGCCGACGACGGCCGATTGACCGGCACGGCTGTGGACGCGGTGGTGTTCGACGTATTCGGCACAGTGGTCGACTGGCGCACCGACGTCGCCGGCGAATTCGAGCGCGTCGGCACCCGCGTCGGGGCACAGGCCGACTGGATGGAACTCACCACCGAGTGGCGCAGCCTGTACCCCCCCACACTGCTGCGGGTGGTGTCGGGGGAAATTCCTTGGCAGTCGCTGGACGGACTACACCGGATGATGCTCGACGAATTGCTCGCCAAGCACGGCCTGACCGAGTTCAGCGACACCGACCGGGCCGAACTCGTCCAGGCCTGGCACCGCCTGCGCCCATGGCCCGACAGCCCCGACGGCCTGTCCCAACTGCGCGAAACCCATATCACCGCCACCTTGTCCAATGGCAGCATCGGGCTCCTCATTCAACTTGCCCGCACGGGCGGATTGCCGTTCGACACCATCCTGTCCGCCGAGCTGATCCACAGCTACAAGCCCGACCCGAAGGTGTACCTGATGGCCGCCGAACAACTCGGCGTCTCACCGCAGCGACTGTTGATGACGGCCTGCCACGTCGAGGATCTGCGGGCCGCCGCCGACGCGGGGCTGCGCACCGCGTACATTCCACGCCCGCTGGAGTGGGGCCCCGACCGTCCGGCGCCAGCAGCGCCGGACTGGGTCGACCTCACCGCGACCGACATCTCCGACCTGGCCCGGCAACTCGCCCGCTAGAAACGTCCTGAAGATCTTGGAAATGCGCCGCCCGAGTTGCACCGGTTGATAGCGATTGGAATTTGCCAGCGATCCGGGGTGAGTCGGGCGGCCGGAGCAAGATCTTCAGCAGCCTCCTGGGGCCTGTTCCGAGTTTCCCGCCTGCGCCGCGACGCCTGGCACGCGCGCACTCGCTGCACTGTCGGGGTCGCCCGCGTACGCCCAGTACGCGGGCCACCCTGCGCCTTGCGACCTGGGGCCCCATCGGATGGGGTGCGGATCCTCGCACTCAGCGGCTCGACGACCACGGCTGCTCGCACTTCCTCGACGCCGGCCAGCGGTGCGAACACCACGGGTCTCGGAACTCCGATGTGGAGAGATCACGCCGGGTCGAGGAACAGAGTCAGGCGCTCGTGCTGCGCAGCTCCGGGTAGAGCGCCTCGATCGGGCCACTCAGAGCCGACTTGACCTGAGCGGTCGACTCGTCGGCCAGGACCTCGTATTCGCCGGCCTCGACGGCGTCGTACACCGCTGTCACCAGCTCTGCCGGCAGCAGCTTGGGACCGTCGACGTACGCGGCCATGGGGGTGTCGACGTAACTCATGTGCACACCCGTCACGTGGATACCCTTGGCTCCGAGCTCGAGGCGCAGCGAGTTGGTGGCCGACCACAGCGCGGCCTTCGAGGCGCTGTAGATGCCTCCGCCGGCGTACCAGCTGGCAATGGAGTGCACGTCGACGAGGACCGCCTCCGGTTTGGCGGCAAGGGTCGGTGCGAAGGCGCGGGCGAGGAGGACGGGTCCGAAGAAGTTCGTCTCCATGTTCGCCCGGATGTCCGCCTCGGTGACGTCCAGCAGGCTCGCGCTCGGCGGGGTCGCGCCCGCGTTGTTGATGAGCACGGTGACATCTGGTGCGGCGGTAACGGCCGCGTCGATCGACGAGGAGTCGGTGACATCGAGCGTCAGGGGGATGATGCGCTCATCGTTCCAGCTGCGGGGGAAGCGGGCGGTGGCGTAGACCTTGGCGGCGCCGCGGGCCAGGGCGTCATGGACGAAGTGGGTGCCGATACCGCCATTGGCACCGGTGACGAGGACAACTGCGCCATCAAGGGAGGGCATTGGTGTTCCTTCCTTCCAAGGGGTGTGAAGCGCGTGACTGTGCATAGAGGGAGCCAATGGCTCCTTGCCTCGCCGTGGGAGAATGAGCGGAGCCACATTCGAGCCCACACGTTAGTGACTGACATCATAACTGAGTACAGTCAGGTTCTATTCCCGGAGGACACCGTCATGTCTGCCGCCACCCAGCCGGTCGGACGGCGCGAGCGGAACAAGCAGGACAAGCTCGACCGCATCATCGCCGCCGCCAGCGAGCTGTTCGCTGAACGCGGCATCGACGAGGTCACAACCCAACAGATCGCCGACAAGGCTGACATCGGCACCGGGACGCTTTTTCTTTACGCCAAGACCAAAGGCGAGCTTCTCCTGCTTGTGCAGAACACCAAGTACGCCGAAGCGCTCAAACAGGGTCAGGCGGACGCCGAGAGCATCCCAGGCGTACTGGACGCGGTGCTGGCAATCGTTCGGCCGATCGTGGAATGCAACCGCACCCAGATCGACAACGGACGCACCTACCTACGAGAGATGGTCTTCGGCAACCCCGAAGAGCCCCGGCACGGCGAAGCTCTCGCCATTGTCGCGCAGGCCGAGGAGGCCATCGCCGGCGTACTACGCCGAGACGAGCGGGTGACAGAGGGCGATGCCACGGCGCTGGCACACATCGTGTCGGCCGTGATGTTTCTCAGCTTGGCGGCGAGCCCAAACGTCACCTTGAGCGTCCAGGAGATCGTGCACGACATCCGAGGGCAGGTTGACGTCCTACTGCCTCGCTGAAGTGCGGCCCAGCTCGCATGACTTCGTGCCCTGGGCGCTTGGATTCCTCGGGTCCGGAACCTGAGGGGCTACCGCAGGAGCGGGGCCTCACGGCCTTCGAGTTGACGCCCGGCCCTCCGGCGCAGGATGGCAGCGGCGAAGACGACCGCACGGCGGCCGCCGAGTACGTCGACCTCGCCTCCCTGGGCCGCCTTACCGACATCCCACCGGAGGCCCCTGATCGACGCCGTGCGCGCGTCGGAGTCGCCGCCGAGGCTGGACACCAGCGGGGCGACGTTGACCACGGATCAGGCTGGGTCCCAGTCACCAAGTGACAACTAATAGTCGCATCAAGACAAGTTTCCGGACCTCGCGCGGTGCCAGCATTTTCGTCGGCGTCACCGCGCCAGCGTGACGATCTCCGTCTTCGAGGAACCAGACAGAGCGATGCAAAACCATGTTCATGCAGGACAGACCGTCGTCCCGAGCGGTCAAGGCGACGCCTGCGCGAGGAACACCTCATGCCGATGAAGGCAGTCGTCATGATCGACAGCGGCCTCGATGCGGTCGAGGTGCCGCTCTCGCAGCCCTGACCTCGACCTCGTCGTAGCAGGAGACGTTATCTGCGCCGGTATCCGCCAGCTCTTTCGTGAGGCGCAGGATGGCGGCATCAAGGTCTGGCTTGGTGCCATCGACACCATCGCGCGACAGAGGTCTCGCCGCATCGTCGCTGGCCATAGGAACAAGAACCTCGGCGACGGCGCCCGTACGTCACCGAGGCCGACGAGTACCTGTCCTCGGCCGCCGAGGTTCTCGCCGAAGTTCACCGCTCTGGATTTCCTCCAACACCCTGCTGGAGCGATTTCCCCCTCGTGACACGAATGGCGCGCTGCGGGTCGGCGCCACGGCCCAGTACGCCTGACCACACACATTGAGGAGTCCCCCGGCATGACCACCGTTGCTGCCTACGCCGCCCCCGCCGCCAATGCTCGCCTGGAGCGCACCACCATCGAGCGCCGCGAGGTCGGTGAGTTCGACGTCCTGATCGACATCAAGTTCGCCGGTATCTGTCACACCGATATCCACCAGGCCCGCGAAGGCTGGGGCGAGGCGATATTCCCGATGGTGCCGGGCCACGAGATCGCGGGCATCGTCTCCGAGGTGGGCCCCGGTGTCACCAAATTCGCCGTCGGCGACCGGGTGGGCGTCGGCTGCCTGGTCGACTCCTGCCGCGAGTGTGAGAACTGCAAGGCGGGTCTGGAGCAGCATTGTGCCCAGGGCATGGTCGGCACGTACAACGCCGTCGGCAAGGACGGCGAGCCCACCTACGGCGGCTACTCCGAGAAGATTGTCGTGGACGAGAACTACACCCTGCGCATTCCCGACGGCCTCTCCCTCGACGCGGCAGCGCCGCTACTCTGCGCCGGCGTCACCGTGTACTCCCCGCTGAAGCGCTGGCACGCCGGCCCTGGCAAGAAAGTCGCGATCCTGGGCATGGGCGGCCTCGGCCACATGGGCGTCAAGATCGCACACAGCCTCGGCGCCGAGGTGACCGTCCTGTCGCAGTCCCTGCGCAAGCAGGAAGACGGCCTGAAGCTGGGCGCCAACCACTACTACGCCACCAGCGACCCTAAGACCTTCGAGGAGCTGTGCGGCACCTTCGACCTGATCCTGTCGACCGTGTCCGCCCCCCTGGATCTGGACGCCTACCTGTCGCTACTGAAGACGGACGGCGCCTTCGTGAACGTGGGCGTGCCCGAGGAGCCCGTCAGGCTCAACCTCTTCTCGGTGGTCGGCGGTCGCAAAGCCCTTGCGGGCTCCTTCATCGGCGGCATCCAGGAGACCCAGGAAATGCTGGACTTCTGCGCCGAGCACGACTTCGGCGCCGAGATCGAGCTGATCAGCGCGTCCGAGATCAACGACGCGTACGAGAGAGTACTGGCGAGCGATGTCCGCTACCGCTTCGTGATCGACGCCGCCACCATCTGATGTGCTGCGCCACAAACGGGTGGGAAAATTCAACTGAAGCTTCTCCGCGATCTTGGACACTCGATGCTTACGCCACGAGGACGCGTTGTTGTCCCAGTCGCTGCCGGATCTCCAGCGGGGTGAGGTAGCCCCAGAGCGGATGGCGGCGTGGGCGCTGTCGGTTGTAGAAGGTCTCAACGACCCTGTTGTCCAATTGGTTCATGCAGTGAGTTCGAGGGCCGCGAGCCGGGAAGTTCTGGTCTGGGCGAGCGAGGTGCCGTTCCACCAGGCGTTGAGCCGGATCAAGTTGACGGCAGTGGCGGTCAGGACATGGCTGAGGTGTGTCTTGGCCAGGCCGCGATAGCGGGTTCGGCGCATGCCGCCGACGGCGACGGCTTGGTGGATGGTTCCCTCGATACCGGCCCTGGCGGCGTAGCGTTCCTTCCACACCCTGGTGGTCTGCTCGGCGCGGACGCGTTCGAGCAGGGCGTCTTGTCCTTGTGGTCGGACGGTGAGCTGTCGGCCGTACTGGGTGGAGCGGGTGCACTGGTCACGGACGGGGCAGGGAGAGCAGGTCGTGGTCGCGAAGCGGATTCTGATCGCGTCGCGGCCGTTGTTGTCTAGGCCGGTTGTCCAGTAGCGGCTGGTCTGGCCCGATGGACAAGTGGCGTTCTGTTCCTGCCAGTTGATGGTGAAGGCGGACTCGCCGAATCCGGCGGACCTGACCTGTTGCGGGGTGCTGTTCGGCCGGACCGGTGCGACCACACAGATTTCGCGTTCGACGGGAGCGGTCAGCAGGAGTTCGGCGGAGGAGTATCCCGAGTCCAGGAGGTGTTCGGCGGGCTTGAGGCTCTTGGTGGTGAGGGCGTCGTGCACGACGTCGACGACGGTGGCATCGTTCGCGGTGGCATCAGTGGTCACCACGTGGGTGATCAGATGCGGCTGCCCGCAGCCGGTGCAGTCCTCGCTCAAGTGGACCTTGTAGCCGGTCCAGGCCGAGCCGCGCTTGTGTGAATAGCGGGCCTCGGGATCGTACGGCGAGGCGATCAGCGCTCTGCCAGGCGGGAGATCATCCTTGCCGCGCCAGCCCACCTCTTGCACTCCGTCGGTGACGGTGCGTGTGAACTGCTGGATCCAGACCGTCCGTAGCACGGTCATTGCGGGGATCTCACGCAGCCATATCGGTGCCGTGGATGTGCGAACGGCTTCGAGTAGACGGTAGCCGTCGGCAGCAATCTGCTGGGCCAGCCGGTCGCGTTCGGACCGTTCGGAGGGCAGCCGGTAGGCATCGGTTCTGGCGCCGTAACGCTTCTGCCATGCCGGGTCCATCCAGCTCACGAGCCACTGCGCACTGGCCGCGGACAGTGCTTCCAGGCAGGCCCGGAGTGTCTCGCCGATGAACTCCAGTCGGTTCAGGCGGCGGACGGCCGCCAAGACGTGAGTGGAGTCGGTGCGCTGCCGCCCTCCGGCGCTGACCAGGCCCTGGCCGGCCAGGCGCTCCAGCAGCAGGTCCAGCACCCGCTCCTCCATGCCGTGGTCCAGCAGTCGTTGCCGGAACCCGGTGAGCACCGTGAAGTCGAAGCCGGGATCGGTGAGTTCCAGTCCCAACAGGTACTTCACGTCGATCCTGGCCCGCACGGCATGCGCTGCCTGCCGGTCCGTCAGGTTCTCAACGAATTGCAGCACGCTTACCAGGGCGAGCTGCCCGGGCGAGATACCAGGACGGCCGCGGTCCCCGAACGCCTCGCGGAACTCCTCATTCGAGAACACTGAACCGAGTTGGTCGCGGATCCGCATCGCAAGACACCCCTTCGGGAACGCCGCATGCGCGACCGCACTCGTCCCATCAGGAACACCGCCAGAAACCGATCCCATAGACACAGCCGTTACCCCCTGCCGCAGGGCGACCTCTTCACGCCCCCCTGACCAGCAGGATCCGTCTCTCCGCCGGCCTCCGACCGAGTGATCGACGTAAACTCCCTCGAATTGAGCAACAGGGTCTCTCAACGAAAGCGAAGATGGCCGCGCGGGCGCTGATCCGGTCGGGCCCGCGAAGGGTTCCGATCAGCAGAGCGAAGAACGACTCGGCGGCGGCATTGTCGAAGCAGGAGCAGGTGCGGGCCATGCTCTGCCGCAATCCCAACAGGCCTATCTCAAAACGCAGTTCGTCCGAGGCGTATTCACTGCCGCGGTCCGAATGCACAATGCATCCACCGAACGACTCCCGCTCGCCATCGACCGCGACCACGCCCTGGAAGCCATCCTCACCAGCGACTACTACGACGCCGACACCGCCGACCGCTGGGGCTGGATGACCCGCGCCGTGCCCGATAACGACTCGACGCCTCCGCCGACTGGATCGTCGCCCGGCTCGCGTCCCTCGACCGCACCTCACTGGCCGACTCTGCTGCTCGTTTCAGCGGGCGGTCACGCGCCGCGCCTCCAGGGCCTCGGCCGCGCCCGGCCTGCCTGCATCTGCACGCTCTGATGGTCGTATCCACACGGTGTCATCACGCCGGGTATTTGCGCAGCAGAGTCCCGGCTTCGGCCAAAGCCCAGATCAACCGGGCATCCCTGCCCCTGGACGCGGACCTGGCCGCCGCCCATTGCAAGTTCGCCCGCTCCCCTACTCTCCCGGGTTCCCCACCCGCGCTGTCGACACGAAGGCCGTCGTCGAACAGGCCGGCATGAACTTCGAGTACCGCCTCGGGAATGACATCGGCATCGCTGACACCCCACCACGACACGAACACATAGGCAGCAGACGCCGCAGCCGCGTCCGCTAGTCGCTCGGGCCGGCTACCTGTTCGTCGTTTCCGCGGCCGACCAGGAGAAAGCGGTGGCCGCGCGGGCGGATCGCCGTTCGATACCATCCTGTCCGCCGAGCTGATCCACAGCCACGAGCCCGACCCAAAGGTGTGCCTGATGACCGCCGCACAACTCGAAGTCTCGCCGCGGTGGCTGCTGATGACCGCTTGCCACGTCGAGGTGCCGACGTACGGGCTGCGCACCGCATACGTTCCACGCCCGCTGAAAAGGGAGCCCCGACGTGGAAAGACCACGTCAGGGTCGAAGATCAAGCTCAGGCGCTCGTGGTGCGCAGTTCCGGGTAGAGCGCCTCGACCGGGCCGCTCACAGCCGATTTGACCTGCGCGGTCAGCTCGTCGGCCAGGACCTCGTATTCGCCGGCCTCGACGGCGTCGTAGACCGTCGTCACGAGCTCTGCCGGCAGCATCTTGGGTCCGTCAGCGTGAGCGGCCATGGGAGTGTCGACGTAGCCCATGTGCACGCCCGTCACGTGGACGCCCTTGGGTGCGAGCTCGATGCGCAGCGAGTTGGTGGCCGACCACAGTGCGGCCTTGGCTGCGCTGTAGATGCCGCCGTAGGCGTACCAGCTGGCAATGGAGTGCACGTCGACGAGGGCTGACTCCGGCTTGGCAACGAGGATCGGCGCGAAGGCGCGGGCGAGGAGGACGGGTCCGAAGAAGTTCGTCTCCATGTTCACCCGGATGTCCGCCTCCGTGACGTCCAGCAGGCTTGCGCTCGGCGGGTTCACGCCCGCGTTGTTGATGAGCACGGTGACATCTGGTGCGGCGGCGACGGCCTCGTCGATCGACGCGGGGGCGGTGACATCGAGGGTGAGGGGGACGATGCGCTCATCGTCCCACGTGCGGGGAGAACGGGCGGTTGCGTAGACCTTGACGGCGCCGCGAGCCAGGGCGTCATGGACGAAGTGGGTTCCGATGCCGCCGTTCGCTCCGGTGACCAGGACAACTGCTCCGTTCAGGGAAGGCATGTTCGCGATCTTTCTGTTGTGGGGAAGCTGCACCGGTCGGCGCCGCGGGTGAGGTCGTTCACCCTGGGTGGGTTGATCGGTCAGGCGCATCGCCGCGAAGCAGGGAGCCGCGGGCCGCTGTGGGAGAATGGCAGGGAGAGTATTCAGTCCCCCCAATAATGACTGTGGTCAGAACTGAGCATAGTCATCACTTATTCCCGGAGGACACCGCCATACCTGCCGCTTCCCAGCCGGCCGGACGGCGTGAGCGGAACAAGCAGGACAAGCTCGACCGCATCACCGCCGCCGCCAGCGAACTGTTTGCCATGCACGGTGTCGACGAGGTCACGACCCAGCAGATCGCCGACAAAGCCGACATCGGCACTGGAACGCTTTTCCTCTACGCCAAGACCAAGGGCGAGCTCCTACTGCTCGCGCAGAACGCCCGATACGCCGAAGCACTCGAGCGGGGCCGGGCGGATGCCGAGACCATTCCCGGCACGCTGGACGCGGTACTGGCGATCGTCCGGCCGATCGTGGAATGCAACCGCACCCAGGTCGACAACGGTCGCACCTACCTGCGGGAGATGGTCTTCGGCGACGCCGAGGAGCCTCGTCACGGCGAAGCGCTCGCCATGGCCGCACAGGCCGAGGAGGCCATCGCCGCCGTGCTGCGCCGAGACGAACGGGTGGGTGATGGCGATGCCTCGACGCTGGCACGCATCGTGTCGGCCGTGATGTTCCTCAGCATGGCGGCGAGCGTGAACATCACCTTGAGCGTCGAGGAGATCCTGCAGGACATCCGGGGTCAGGTCGGCATCCTGCTGGCGCGCTGACTCCAGATCAGGCATCCAACGCAATTCATTGCGGTTTGTCGCTAAATCCGGCTACAGACGGCGGCCGTAGCAACGTACAGATGTGCGGCCAGCCGAGTCCAGGCCGATGGCCACCAGCCCGGGTCCCGACGGCCGCCTACCTGGGCACCACCCACTTCGAGAACGGCGACGCCGCTGCGCCGCACGCGCCCCCCGGAGTCCCGCTTGCATTCATCAGTGACACAACATAGTATTACGTTTGTAATTCTATTTGGATGTCGACGCTGGCCTGTCCGGAACCGCTCACGATGGGCACAACACCGGGCTCCGGGCCAGGAAGGCAGAGGGCCTTCGCCTCAGTCGCCCTCACCTTCGCGGTGACCGTCGCATCCACGGCTGTCCGCCACCCGTAACCCGAGGAATCATCCATGCTCAATGCCCTGTGGAACCCGACCACCGTCGGAAAGATCTCACTGCCGCACCGGCTGGCGATGGCCCCCCTGACCCGGAGCCGGGCCACCCCGGAAGGGGTGCCGACCGAGCTGAACGCCGAGTACTACGCCCAGCGCGCATCCCACGCCCTCATCATCACGGAGGGCACTCAGCCGTCCGCCGACGGACAGGGCTATCCGGTGACCCCGGGCATCTACACCGTCGAGCACATCGCCGGCTGGCGAAAGGTCACCGACGCCGTACACAAGGCTGATGGGCGCATCTTCATCCAGTTGATGCACACCGGGAGGATCTCCCACCCCGAGAACACGCCCCACCACCGACAGCCGGTTGCCCCCTCCGCGATCAAGGCCGGCGGTCTCACCTTCACCGCCTCCGGGCCCCAGGAGATGCCGGTCCCGCGTGAGCTGTCCACCGAGGAAGTCGCCACGACGGTCGACGACTTCCGGCGCGCCGCCGCGGCCGCCATCTCGGCCGGCGCCGACGGTGTCGAGATCCACGGCGCCAACGGCTACCTCGTCAACCAGTTCCTCTTCCCGAGTGCCAATCAGCGCACGGACCAGTACGGCGGCTCCCTCGACAACCGCATCCGGTTCGCGGTAGAGGTCGCCACGGCCGTGGCGGACGAGATCGGTGCCGGCCGGACCGGCTTCCGGATCTCTCCCGGTAACCCGTTCCAGCTCAACGACCTCGTGGAGGACGACCCTCACGACCTCTACCCGCACCTGCTGCGAGCCCTCGCGCCACTCGACCTCGCCTACCTGCACATCGGACACGGCGGCGACGAAGAACTCCTGCACACCCTCCGCAAGTTGTGGCCCACCACGCTGCTTCTGAACCGGGCCGGCACGGACATACCCACCCGCGTCAAGGACATCGAGGACGGCCTGGCCGACGTCATCACCGTGGGTTCGATGGCGCTCGCCAACCCCGACCTGGTCGAGCGAGTGCGCACCGACGCCCCCCTGAACACTCCGGACCCGGCCACCTTCTACGGTGGCGGCGCAGCCGGTTACACCGACTACCCGACCTACAGCGCCTGAGCAAAGCGTCGAGGTGTCCGAGGGAAGATCTGTTCCCTCGGACACCTCGACGTGGTTGTGGCAGAGGAAGAGCCTGACGATCGAGAGCTCGCGAGTGGCTCACTGAAATCTCTACGGCCGACCAACAGACCTCACGGCCTCAATAGTCAGGACGCCACAGGTTCAAGGCAGGCTGGGAAGGGTCACAGTGAATGACCCTCGGCATGATCCCGCGCAACATCCTCCGAAGTGAGACAAGGAAGATGGGGAAGTCTCGTCGACTCGTCACTCTTTCGGGACAGGCACCGGGAAGAGCAGGCAGCTACTGGTGGCGTGGGCAAGCAGGCGGTCCCCCGCGTCGAACATCTGGGCCTGAGCCAAGGCAGTTCGACGGCCACTGCTGACAACCGTGCCGATGGCGCGCACCGTACCCGTGTCCACTGTGACCCGCCGCAGGAATTTCACCGTCAGATCGAGTGAGGTGTAGGCCACACCCTGCGGGAGGGTGGACTGGACCGCGCAGCCCGCCGCCGAATCAAGCAGGGTGGCGAAGATGCCACCATGCACGCTGCCGATCGGGTTGTAGTGCTCCTCGCCTGGCGTCAGCGAGAAGACCGCCCTGCCGGGCTCCACTTCGTCCAGAGTGAAGTCGATTGCGTAATTGATGGGCGGCCCCGGCAGCCGCCCCGCACGCAGCTCACGGAGGAAGTCGATGCCGGCCATGCGTCCGGCGACCTCCGCCAGCGCCGCGGGATCTTCCCAGTGATACGTGCGTGTTCGTCCCACAGCCGAGCACCTTCCATCTGGCTTTTATTGATGAAGCTAGCTTCCAGCCCACCTGGCTGTCAATGGTGAAGCCAGGCTCTACGATGGCAGGATGGAGTGGCTTGAGACGAGCACGGACAACTGCCCCATCCAGCGCACGCTCGACACCATCGGCGAGAAATGGACGCTGCTGATCCTGCGTGACGCCGTCAATGGAGTCCGCCGCTTCGACGACTTCCACCGCCACATCGGCGTGTCAGAGGCGGTCCTCAGCGACCGCCTCCGGAAGCTGACGTCGGCCGGCATCCTGAAGACCGTTGCCTACCAGGAGCCAGGCAGTCGGCCGCGCAACGAGTACCGCCTGACCCGAAAGGGCTGGGATCTGTGGCCCGTCCTGATGGCGCTGAGCCAGTGGGGTGAGGCGTATGCCCTCGGCCCGGAAGGCCCTGTACTGGATGTCCGCCACGCAGACTGCGGTGCCCCGCTCCGCGTCGTCGTCGAGTGCTCGGCGGAACACACGGCCCTCACTCACAAGGAGGTCACCGCCCGACCGGGACAAGGCACCCGCCTCCGGTCGTAAGCCATCGACCTCGCAGCCGCGTATGCCGGGCGCCGACAGAGCAGCAGCTCTCCATCATCAGGAACGCACATCCTCTCCGGCGAAGAGCACTACACCATCACTGACCGGTGCGAACCAATTGAGACGTCCCAGCCGACAACGGCGCGTACTCATGGCCGAAGGAAGCCGAGCAGCCGGGAGTTGCATGCTCGGCGATCCCACCGAACACGCCCAGCCCGGCCCCGCGGGCCGTCCTCTCTCGGCGAGATCGCCGACTGGATCCCGCTCCGCTTCGGGAGCAGCCGCCAGCGACCGCCGCGGACTCGGCCACCGTCCGCAACAGGATCCCGGCCAGCGTGGCGGTCAACCGACGACCGGCGGAACCTTGCCGAAGAGAGACGGGAATTGATCCGTCGACACCGGCCGGGCGACGGGCCAGCGGGATGCCGTGCATGCCGACAAAACCGCAACGCTCGCCGTCGCTCGGCATGAGGTTCATGGGACAGCACCCAGTGCGTGACGACGGCCAAGTCGAGACATGAATCGATGGCGCGCGATCACTATACATTTCATATAGCCCTTGCTAGCGTCCGCTTCAAGCCAAAGGAGCCGCTGGCTAGTCAGCAGGTGCTTTTCGCGGGAGCGATGCGCCGACAGGTGAGAGCGACGTCCCCCCTCGGCTCCGAATGCGCACTCGCCACAATTCCCGCCGACGCGGACGACACCCCATGACTGAAGACGAGGCACCCACATGATCGAATACGAGCTCGCCGGCAAGGTCGTACTCATCACCGGTGGCACCGGCGGACTGGGTAGCGCGACTACTCGGGCCCTCGTTTCCCGCGGCGCGCGGGTCGGCATCGTGGATCTGCATCCGAACACGCCGGAGATCGCCGCACGCATTGCGCCGTCCGGCGTCGCAGGCTTCACCGCAGACGTCTGCGACCGCGAGGCGCTCGACGATGCCGTAGCCCACTTCTGTGAGCGGTTCGGGCGGGTCGATGTCGCCATTGCGAACGCCGGCATCATGGGGCGCGGCTCCACTCTTCACAGCATGCCGGCCCCCGCGATCGAAAAGGTACTGGCTGTGAATGTCAACGGTGTCATCAACACCGTGAAGGCCACGATGGACCAGATCGTCGCCAACCAGGGCCAGCTCGTACTGATCAGTTCGGTGTTCGCCTTCGTCAATGGCATGGGGGCGATTCCCTATGCGATGAGCAAAGCCGCGGTGGAACAACTCGGACGCGGACTCCGAGTGGAACTCGCTCAGCACGGCGCCTCCGCCACCACCGCCTACTTCGCGATGATCCAGACGGACATGATCAGAAACGGGGTCGACGAGGACCCTGCGATCAGTGCGCTCGTGTCCAGCACAACACCGCGGCCGCTCCGCAAGCGCCTTGAGCCGGACGAGGCCGCCGAGGCCATCGCGCATGCCATCGAGCATCGTTCACCCCGCGTGATCCGGCCGACCCGCTGGACAGCGCTGTCCATGCTGCGCGGGGTGATCAACCCGGCGATCGACACGCGTCTGACACGGGACCTCGGAGTACGCGCGCTTCTCGGCAAACTCGAAGGGCGTTCAGTCCGGTAGCCGCGGCTTCACGAGGGCCGGGCCGGATGGAGCGTCCCGGTCCTCGTGTCGGCCGATCGGAGCATGTCATTAGAGTGGGACACATGGGAGCGGTACGCATGTACGGGCAGGCCTGTCCACTGGCCATGGCGATGGACGTTCTTGGCGAGCGCTGGACCGTACTCATTCTCCGCGAACTGTTGCTGGGCCCGAAGCGGTTCAGCGAGATTCTCGACCGCATGCCGTCGATCGGACCGAATCGCCTGACCGACCGTCTTCGCAGCCTGCGCTCAATCGACGTCGTGTCCAAGGCCGAGCCGACGCCGGAGTACTCCCTGACCGAGTTCGGTGAGGGGTTGAGGATCCCGGTCATCGGGCTCGGTCTGTGGGGTCTTGGTCTCATGAGTGACGGTGTCGATCCGTCCACCGCTCGAACGGACATGGTGGCGCTGTGCATGACAGTGGCGATCGCCCCGGGTCGGCTGGCCGGCCTCGCCCTGGAATGCGACGTCGACGCCGGCGAACGGTTCTCCATGACCGTCGATGACGGGACGCTCCGGGTCCGGTCCGCGCCGTCACACACGACGTCGTCCACCACTGTGTCCTGCGATGCGGGAACGTTCATCGCTCTGTCGCTCGGGAATGAGAAGCCGTCCGCCGCTTCCGAGTCCGGGCGCCTCACAGTGGACGGTGACGTCGAGGCGGTGGATCACCTCTTCGTGGCCTTCGCCGAGACAGCCCGACGGCTCACTTCTGACCGATGGGCCTGATCAGGCATCAGCGGGCACTGCTGCGGCCCGCCGAGGGGCAACGTCGTCGGAGCCCAGACGGGCCCCGAGCCCGCGTCAGACCCCGCGCTTGCGACGGAAGGATGCGCTGCCGTTTCGCCGGACCATCGAGATGGTGGTCGCCAGCCGCCCACGACGCAGGTCGGGTTCGAGTCCGGCGCCCAGTCGATGCAGTTGATCGGCGTGCCAGCTGAGGTCGAGCACTCCGTCGAGTGCCTTGAGGTCGGCGATCTTGCCGAGTACGCGGCGCATCCCGTAGCGCAGCTGGTGTGCGACGACCGCTTCGGCACGTCCCGTGAGGATCATGTCGGCGGCGTCGGGCGTCGTGGCGGTGGGTCGCCCCAGACCGACAACATCGCACTCGCCCTGGGCGACGGCGTCCGCCATCGCTTCACGGGAGCGGAAGCCGCCCGTGACCGCCAGCGGAATGTCGCCCACCAGGGCGCGCACCGTCCGGGCGTAGTCCAGGAAGTAGGCTTCCCGGGCGCGCGTCGACGCGGCTGAGGCACCCGTCATGGCCGGCGACTCGTAGTTCCCACCGCTGACCTCGATCAGGTCGAGCCGTTCCTCTGCCAGCGCCGCGACGACCGCGCGGGACTCCGTCTCCGTGAAGCCACCGCGCTGGAAGTCGGCCGAGTTGAGCTTGACCGCGACGGAGAAGCCCGGTGACACCCGTGACCGTATGCGTCGTACGACCTCGATGACGAAGCGCATCCGCCGCTGCGGGTCTCCGCCCCATTCGTCGTTGCGCTGGTTCGACAGAGGGGAGAGGAACTGGTTCACCAGGTATCCGTGCGCCCCGTGCACCTGCACCCCGGCGAAGCCGGCCTCCTCGCACACCGCGGCCGCCGTCGCGAACCGCTCGATGATGTCCTCGATCTGCTCGACCGTCAGCTCGCGAGGCTTGGTGGCACCAGGCAGTGTGAGCGGGATCGCGCTGGGCGCGACCGGTGTGTGGCCGAGCGCGAGCAGGTTGGCCTGGCGGCCCGGGTGGTTGAGCTGCACCCAGGTCGGAATACCGGCGTCCTTGGTCGTAGCGGCCCACCGCATGAGCCAGGCGAGGTCACGTTCGTCCTCGATGACGACGTTGCCCGGCTCGCCGAGCTGAGTGCGGTCGACCATGACGTTTCCGGTGATGATCAGTCCGTACCCACCCCTGCTCCAGGTCCTGTAGAGCTGTTCGAGACGACGGTCCGGGGCGTTGCTCTTGTCGGCGAGTCCTTCGCTCAACGCGGACTTCATGATCCGGTTGGGCAGTGCCTGGCCGTTGGGCAGGGTCAGGTGGTCTTGAAGGGACGTCATGGACTGGTTTCCTTCGGTCGAGGTGGGTGGCAGGCCAGAGACGTGTGCGGGTGCTCATGATTCGACGGGCATCGGCCGGCTCGATCGGCGACCCGAGTCGGCCGATGCCCGTCAGGCGAAGGCCGGAGGCGGCACGAACCCCTCCACCTCCCGGCCGAGGAGAGCGGCGAACTCTATGGTCGTGAGGTCGCCTCCGCCGGGTCCCATGGCCTGCACCCCGATGGGCAGTCCGCTCCGGCCCTTGCGCACGGGAATGGTCGTCGCCGGCCCTCCGGACACATTGGCGATCGCGTTCCACTTGACCTGGTCCCAGTAACTGCGCCGGACGCCGTCGACGGTGTAGGGCCGCCCGAACCGGTCGATCAGCTTGTTGTGGTGGGCGGGCGCGGCCGTCGGGGTGACCGGCATGAGGACGATGTCGAAGTCCTCGAAGAACTCGAACCATCGCTGGCGGATCTCGTCCCGCGCCGTGTGGGCGTGAAGCCACTGATAGTGGGACTGGAAGGTGCCTCGGAGGGCGGGACCGGCGTCGCCGCGCGGGTGCTGTACAAGTCTGGCCAGCAGGGCGGCATTGGAGGCAGGGGTCAGACCAGTCCGGTCGAAAGTGAACGCACCGTAAACCAAGGGCAGGAAAGCCTTCTGGTTCGTCGCGATGTCGACGGGAAGGCTCGCAGGTTGGACCGTGACCTTGGCTCCCGCTGTCCGGAGCACCGCGAGTGTGTCTGCCACGGCCTGCGAAACGTCGTCGTCGACCGGACACGACGGATCCTCGCTCCATACGGCGACCCGGAAGTCGGCGAGTTTCGTCGCACGCGGCGGTGCGAGCGTGTAACTGAAGCCGGAATCGTAGTCGGCTGTACCGACAACCGCCTGCAGCACGGGGACGAGGTCCCGTGCATCGCGGACCTGCGCGCCGCCGCAGGCCATGTCCATATCGGTCCACCGTCCCGCCCCCGGACCGTAGGGAACGTGTCCGATGAGGGGGATCGACCGCCAGGTCGACTTGTGCCCGTACAGACCGGTGAAGTGGGACGGGATCCTGGTCGATCCGCCGATCTCCGAACCGAAGTCGAACGCCGTCAGGCCTGCGGCGGTGGCGACGGCCCCGCCGCCGGCGGACCCGCCTGACGTGCGGGTGGTGTCCCACGGGTTCGATGAGGGGCCGAACACCGGGTTGTCGGCCTGGACGTCCTGGTTGCCCGGCGGCATGTTGCTCTTCCCCATGATCACGGCACCCGCCGAACGCAGCCGCCTGACCGCCTCCGCGTCCTGGTCAGGGACGTAGTTCTGCAAATCCGTACGCCCACAGACAGTACGCATTCCCGCCGTCTCGAAGCTGTCCTTGACGGTGATGGGTACTCCATGCAGCGGGCCCAGGTCGCGCCCCGCCGCCCGGGCGGCGTCCGCCTCCGTCGCCTCACGGCGGGCACGCTCTGGGTCGAGCGTCACCACCGCCTTCAGTGCGGAGTTGTGGGCCGTGATCCGTTCGAGGTAGAGGTCGACGAGTTCCCGGCTTGAGACCTCACCCGCGGCCAGCGCGCGAGACTGCTCCACGGCAGACCTGAAGAAAACGTCACTCACTGCAAGCCTCATCTCCGACCGTGGCACAGCGGGCCCAGGATTACCTGTCGATCGTAATATTATGCGCGTCAGACAATAGATTAGGATGGAGTGTGTGGCAATGGCCTCACAAAATTGATGGGAGTGACCCTGTGGCGCGCTACACCAAGGAGCACAAACCGGTGACGCGGCAACGGATCATCGAACGGGCCGGGCAGCGGTTCAAACAGGACGGTATTGACGGCTCCGGCGTCTCCACGCTCATGTCCGATGCCGGGCTCACCAACGGCGCCTTCTACGCACACTTCAAGTCCAAGGACGACCTCGTCGCCAATGTCGTCACGGACCAACTGCGAACACAGTTGGCCGCATATGACACACTCCGGCCTGGCCGTCCAGGGCTTGAGGAGCTCGTTCGCACATATCTGTCACCCGAGCACCGGGACAACGCCGGCACCGGATGCCCGTCCGCCGCCCTGCTCGATGAGATCGGCCGCTGCGGGGACGCGACCAAGCAGGCCTACACCGACGGCGCGAGGGCCATCATGGAAGAGATCGCCGCCCGCCTGGCACCCGAGAACCCAGGGGCCGCCCGCCGGAAGGCCATCGGCCTCTTCACCATGATGGTGGGGACGCTGCAACTGTCACGAGCCCTCTCCGACCGGGAGTTCGCCGACGAGGTACTGGAACAGGGGATAGAAAACGCTCTGGCCATGATGCGCTGAAGGAGCCGGTCGATTCGCGGCCGGGAGGCACGTCTGACCGAGGGCGACGGCGCCGAGGCGAGAGAGCGGTCCGCAGCAGGGCATCGCCGTCAGTGAAACCGTGATCCTCGCGCACGATGTCCGCCTGGACACCGGCTCACTTGACAGGTACCACCGGGAGCAGCCAGACCGACCTACCGACTCGGCCGGCGGGCCCCGACCGCGCAGCCCCAAGACACATCCCCGAATCGAACATATCGTCGCCCGCCGGCGAAGCCGGGAGATCTTCCGAGTCTCCTGTCACATAGATGACGGCAAGCCCGTCCACCGGGTCGGCGGGTCGCCTTCTCAAACAGACGGCCCTTACCGCTCACCCGTAGCGTCACGGCTCAGAGGGCGCGCCCAAGTTCGAGCCGCGACCGAACTCCGGGGCTACTGCCGCGCGAGGAATTCGAGGGCCGTCTTCACGAACTCCCTGTGGAACTGGAAGATACCGCCGTGGCCGGCGTCGGGGTAGATCACCAACTCACCGTTCGGCACGCGGCGGGCCAGGTCGTGCGAGTTCTTCGTCGGGACCATCCTGTCGCTCTCCCCGTTCGCGACGAGTACGGGCTGGTGGATGACGGAGAGGTCCTGGGGCCGCTCCTCCCCCCAGCGGTGAATGGCCTTGAGTTGCGACCGGTACGCACCGAGGGCGATCGCCTTGTCCCGCCCCTGGGTGCGCTCCTTGAGACGGGCCAGGAACTCCTTACCGGCCCGGCGCCCGTTGGCGGTACGGGTGAAGAAGAGGAACTGCTTCGGGTCCTGGAGAGTGAAGAGCGCCCGGACAGTGTCGATATTGGACAGCCGGGTCACGTCCTTGATGCCCTCACCGCCCGCAGGACCCGTGCCCGAGAGGATCAGCTTGCGGACGAGTTGCGGCTCGTCCTGCACGATCACCTGCGCGACCATGCCGCCCATCGAGAAGCCGTGCAGGTCCACCTGCTCGAACCCGAGCGCCCGGATGAAGGTGACGGCGTCCTTCGCCATCTCCTGGATGGTGCGCGGCGTCGAACCGGTGGACGCGCCGACACCCCTGTTGTCGAACGTGATGACGCGGTGCTTTGCCGCGATGCCGTCGACGACCCTGGGGTCCCAGTTGTCGAGGACCCCGGCGAGATGGTTCAGGAAGATCACCGGAACTCCGGATCTGGGACCGAGCTCTCGGTAGGCGAAGGTCACTCCCCCGGCGGTGACGGTGCGGTTCGGCGCGTTCTTGTACGACGTCACCACGTCGTCTCGTGCTTCTTGGGTGCCGCTCACGGCCAGCTCCTTCGACTTGAGGGCTGAATAGCCAGCCCTTCCCTGACTGCTTCGGCTGCAGTCGGCTTGGTCGACGGTCGAGGCCAGGGCCGGATCCAGGCTCGAAGGGTCCTTACGGCATCGCGTCGATGTTTAAATTATGACCGTAATCCAATGTGGGCGCAAGCAGATTGGCCACAACGGATGACGTCACCTTGGGGCGGGGCGTTCGTAGCCGTCGGCGAGCGCGCGATCGGACCGAAAGAGCGGTGCATGGAGTATGCGTTCAGCATCGCCGGACCGTGCGGGAGCAGACCCAAATGGGGCGTGCGGGGCCCTCGGCCGCCAGGTCACCCGCAGTCCGCGGAACCCAGGGCCCGAACGGCAGTCCGCGGAGCACATGCCGATGCGCCGGATGACAAGCAAAACAGGCCAACCGGGCCAACTCGGCGTGTGCGCCTCCACCCAGGGGAGCACGACGCTCGATAACCCGCCCGCACTACGGCGCGGCCGACCCAAGGCCAATGGCGCGCCGCAGGGTAACGGCAGGCCGGGCTGTGCATGCTGTCCCCCTGGGGCGACGGCCGGGTGCGCTGCCATCCCGCCGCGTCGTCGTTGTTCGTGCTTCTTCCGAAGCGGAACCCGGCGAGCCCTCGATCCGCCACGAGGTTTCCTGGTCGCAGACCGGCGCGCGACGGATCCGGGCCGAGGAGGACATCCGGTCCGAGATCGGAGTGACGCCACGAGATCGCGTCACCCGGGTAATCCGAGCTCCGACCGGACTCATCGCGGTGATGCTCGGCAATCGGGGCAGGCGCCGACTCACACGGTCGTGAGACGGCGCCTGCCCCGATGGGCCACCGGCCGCCAACTCGCATCATCAGAGCTGGTCGGCCGGTGGGGTCTGCGTGGTCAGGAGGCCAGGAAGTTGGCCACCTGCTTGCTGAACGCCTCGGCGTACTGGAAGAGGAACCCGTGGCCGGAATGGGTGTAGAGGACGAGGGTCGCGTTGTCGAGGTGCTGGACCGCGACATAAGAAAGGTGGGCCGGCATCATCACGTCGTCCACACCGTTGGCGTAGAGGACGGGGTGCTTGATGGCTTCCAGCTCCGCCTGCACCTCCTCGAACGGCCGCCCCAGGAGCTCAGCCGCAGCGGTGAGCATGCCCTGCGCCGCCGTCTCGGAGACGGCAGGACCACCGGACGCAAGGCGGGTCGAGACGTGCGAGAGGTGCTCGCGCCCGGCGGCGCGCCCCTGATCCGTCTCGGGGTAGAACAGGAACAGCATGTCCTCCGCGTCGGCGTCGGGCTTGTTCATGATGCCCAGGACCTTCTCGTTGAAGGGCGGGGCATCAGGCGCCCAACCGGCCGGCCCGCTACCCGCCACGACAACCTTGCGGACCAGGTCCGGGCGCCGCAGGGCGACCCGCTGGACCACGATGCCACCCAGGGACCAGCCGAGCAGGTCGACCTGCGTGAGGCCGAGGGCCTCGATGAACTCGATGGCGCCCTGAGCGAACCCTTCGAGAGAATCGCGCGGTTCGCCGTCGGTGTAGCCGACGCCGACGTTGTCGAAGAGGATCACGTCATGGTCGGCGGCGAGGTAGTCCAGGAACTCCGGGTCCCACCAGTCGATGGTCCCGCGGAAGCGGTTCGCGAGGACCAGCGGTACGCCGCCCTGCGGGCCCAGCCGCCGGTAGGTGAACCGCGCGGACGGACCGTCGACGGTACGGTCCTCCGCCTTGTCTGCCAGATACGTGCTCATGATGTCCCTCTCTTGTTGCGGGTGCGTGAGGTCTCACAGCCCAGGCCAGGCAGACCCGCGGGATGCTCGCCGAAAGCGCGCAGCGACCGCGGACGGGTTCATTGCGCTGACGCTGACGCGTCGGCACCACAGTCGACCTGCGCCAATGGGCGGATCGAGTCCAGGGAAGGTCAGCTCGCGCCAGATGACTCCGGCGTCTCCCCGCCCGCTCCGATCACTTCGAACTCCGCCCGACCGAGCAAGCAGGGCTACGCCCTTCAGGGCCAGGCGATTAAATTACGTTCGTAAGACTATTCCTCAAGGGTCACTGGCGCAAGCACCTCGCCCCGAGGGCTCGGCACGCAGCATGCGAGCAGGCCCTGGACGGCGGCAGGGCGAGAGCGGCGCACACCGGAGGGCGCGGAGAGGATCAGCGCCGCACAGCCACGGTCCGGGGGACCACAACATCAAGGACTTATTGAATTACGTTCACAATGCAATACAGTTGGGGACGGCCGGTGAAGGGCTGACGACCCTTCCGGCGAGCGAAGGAGCGAGTGGTGCGATACGGGAAAGAGCACAAGCAGGCGACCAGGCAGCGGATCATCGAGATGGCCGGCCGCCGATTCAAGCGGGACGGCATCGACGGCTCGGGCATCTCGGCGCTCATGAAGGATGCCGGGCTCACCAACGGCGCCTTCTACACCCACTTCACATCGAAAGACGACCTCGTAGCCACCGCGGTCACCGACCAGTTGCAGGCACAGAACGCGAGCATCGTCGCTCACGCGGCACCCGGGCGCGCCGGGCTCGAACAGATCGTGCGGTGGTACCTGTCCGCCCAGCACCGCGCCGGCCCCGAGGAAAGTTGCCCGTCCGCCGCGCTGCTTGACGAAATCGCACGTTGCTCAGACCTGACGAAGCAGGCCTATACCGACGGCGTACTGCTCGTCATAGACGGCATCGCCGCCCGCCTGGCACCCGATAATCCACTCTCGGTCCGCACCAAGACGCTCAGCGCCTATGCCATGATGGCCGGCACTCTACAGCTCTCCCGATCACTTTCCGACCAGCGACTGGCCGACGAGCTCCTCGAACAAGGCATCCACAACACTCTCGCGGTGCTGGGCGTCGAGTATGAGCACACTGGGGAGTCGAACTGACGCACCCGGATACGTCGGCCTGCAGGAGCAGGGCAGGGCTCGGATCCCTCTCAAGGCCAGCCGACGCTCCGAGCGCCCAACAGTAAGGCCGGCCGCCGACCCCAAGCCGCGATCGCACAGCTGCACGACAACGACGCAGAGAGCGTTCGACACCACGGCGCGATCTTGCCGAGGAAGAGACTGCCACGGGCCGGATCGCGCCGCATCGTGAGATGTCTCGGTCCCAGAGAGAAGCCGCGCGCCCGCCGCCGCGCACGCGCCTGGCGGCGGGCGTTCCTGACATGTGTCCGAGGCTCAGACGCCTGCGAACAGCCTGCGTGGGTTGGCACACAACACCTCGGAGAGCTCCGAGGCGCCTAGTTGCCGTGTGAGCCAGGACAGCGTGTCGCGGTAGGTCTGGTCCTCCTCATGCTGGGTCCAGGGCCAATCGCTGCCCCATACGGTCCTCTCCGGCCCGACCGTCTCGAGCACGTGGTGCAGCATCGCGGACGCCGCGCCGGGGGCCGAACGGTAGGGCGCCGACGCCTTCACCCACACGTGGTCGGCCGTGAGCAACGTAGTCAGTGCGGCGGCCCCAGGCCAGGAAAGTCCCGTGTCGAGGGCCAGGCCCAAGTGGTCGATGACCACCGTTCCGGGCCAACGCAGCAGCCAAGGCAACAACTCAGCCCACTGCTCGGCACGAGCCTGGACTTCAAGGTGCAGATTCCGAGCCGCCAGCGCGCGGCCGAGGCTCTGCCATCGAACCTCACCGAGAAGCGGGACCGGACGCCCGACGAGGTTGAGACGGATACCGCGGACGCCCGCCTGAGTCAGCCGGTCGAGCTCGTCCTGAGAGGTCTCCGGGTCGATCACGGCTATGCCCCACAGACGATGGGGGGCCTTGCCCAAGGCGTCGAGCAGGTACGAGTTGTCAGTGCCGAGGAAGCTCGGCTGGACCAGTACGCCGGCCGCCAGGCCGCAGGCGTCCAATGATTCCAGATACCCGTCCAGGGTGGCGTCGTAGTCCGGGCTGTAACGGCGCGTGGGGGTCAGACGCAACCCACGGGTGAAGACGTGGGCATGCGTGTCGACGGCTCCGTCGGGGACAAGGGCAGGCTCGGTCGATGTCACATCAGAAGAATAGTCCTATGAAGGACTAGACGTATGTAGGGATGCCGGGCATGGTGTGGGACATGCAGTCACTGTCGCCCGCATCCGACGACTCCGTGAGTCCCGGCCAGGCCGCTCTCGCCCGGACCGACCCTCGGCTTCCCTTGCACGCCCGCCTTCGTGAGGTGATCGCGGACCGGGTCCGGGCTGGGGAATGGGCCCCTGACGAGCCCCTGCCCGCCGAGTCCACCCTGGTCGCTGACTACGGCGTGTCCCTGGGCACCATGCGACGGACCTTCCGAGACCTGGTCGACGAGGGTCTGTTGGAACGGCGACAGGGGTCAGGCACATTCGTCCGCCGGGCGTCCCTCGGGGCATCCCTCTTCCGCTTCTTCCGCTTCGGAGATGCCGGAAACGGATTCCCGCAGAGCCGCATCCTTTCCAGGGCGCGCCAAGTAAGCACGCAGACCGTCGCCGCCGCACTGGGCCTCGAAGTCGGCAGCGAGGTACTGCACCTGCACCGACTGCGGCTGTACGAGGAGAAACCGGTCCTGGTCGAGGACATCTGGGTACCGCTGCCCCTGTTCGAAGCGCTGGAACGCGTTGACCAGGACGACCTCGGCGACCTTCTGTATCCCACCTACGAGCGCGCTTGCGGGCAGGTCGTCGCGGCCGCGACGGAGGAACTCACCGTCGACGTGGCCACTGCGGGGGACGCCCTCCTCCTTCAGTGTGCCCGCCACGACCCCGTCGTCGTCATCGACCGCGTTGCCCGCTCCCACGACGCGACTCCTCTGGAGTACCGCCGCTCACGTGGACTGGCCCGCACCTTCCGCTACCGCATCGACCTGCACTGACGCTCACTCACCACCGGCACTTCCGCACAAGAAAAGAGCCGCTCATGTTTGCCTGGTACCGGGACACGAACAAACCACAACGCCGAGCCTTCTGGGCCGCATTCGGCGGCTGGACGCTGGAAGCGGCCGATGCCCAGATGTTCGGGCTCGTCCTGCCCACCCTGCTGGCCGCCTGGCATCTGAGCACCGGAGCCGCCGGCACACTCGCCTCCGTCACCCTCATCTGTACGGCGATCGGCGGCTGGCTCGCCGGCTGGGCCTCCGACCGTTACGGCCGAGTCCGGGTCCTGCAGTGGACCATCCTCGTCTACTCCACCGCCACCGTACTGATCGGCTTCACCACCGACTACTCCCAACTCATGACGCTGCGCTGCATCCAGGGCTTCGGCTTCGGCGGCGAATGGGCGGCAGGAGCCGTACTGGTCAGCGAGTACATGGGTACCCGTCACCGCGGCCGGGCCCTGGGCACGGTACAGAGCGGATGGGCCGTGGGGTGGGGCCTCGCACTGGCCGCGTACACCGTCCTGTTCACGGCCATACCGGAGCAGTGGGCCTGGCGCTCGATGTTCTGGCTGGCCGCGCTGCCCGCAGTCCTCGTCATCGCCATCCGCCGCAAGGTGACCGACCCGCCCCTCTACCAGCAGAGGGCCGCCAAGTCCGAGACCCGGATCTCGCTCCTGCGAATCTTCCAGCCCGACCTGCTGCGAGTCACACTCCTCGGTGCACTGCTCGGTCTCGGCAGCCACGGCGGCTACTACGCCCTCACCACGTTCCTGCCCACCTATCTGCGCACCGAGCACCACCTGTCCGTACTCAAGACCAGCAGCTACCTCGCAGTCTTCATCGCTGCCGCCTTCTTCGGATACGTCAGCTCGGGCTTTCTTTCCGACCGCATCGGACGCCGTCGCAACATCGTCCTCTTCGCCGCGATGTGCCTGGCCTCAGTCGTCGTCTACCTCTTCTTGCCGATCACGGACACCCAGATGTTCTTCCTCGGCATTCCGCTCGGCTTCTTCTCCGCGGGCATCCCGGCAGGCCTCGGCTCCCTCTTCGCCGAGCTCTACCCGACGGCCATCCGTGGCACCGGGCAGGGCTTCTGCTACAACTTCGGCCGCATCGTCGCGGCTGCCTTCCCCGCCCTTGTCGGCTACCTCAGCGACCAGATCGGCATGGGCGCCAGCATCGGCCTGTTCGCCGGCAGCGCCTACGGCATCGCCGTACTGGCCGCCCTCCTGCTCCCCGAGACCTCCCGCCAAGAACTCGACGACTCGGCTGCCACCCACCCGGACCACGATCAGGTGACACAGCCCACCACAGCCTGAGAGCCTGTCGGGTGGCCCGTCGATCACGCTGCGACGTGGTCGTCCACGGGCTTGGTTCGGGTGGTCTTGCGGTGGGATTCAGGGCTCCATCGCGATGACTGTCCAGCGAACCGGACCAGCATCAGGTGCATCATCGCAACCTTAATCATGGCCTCGAAGGCCTCGGTCAGCCGTTCGTAGGCGCGGGCCAGGCAACGGTTACGGACCAAGTAGCCGCTTGGGTCGGCCGCGCGGTGAGGCACTCGCCGTGGGGCAAGTCCTGTTCCGCGCGGCCTCCCGCCGAACCGGACATGACGGCTTCCCGGTCATCCGGCTCTCCGGTGACTACGGCGTGAGTGGTCCGGCTATCCGTTCTGGGTGGATGCTGTCGTGGCAAATGTCGCAGGTCACGACCGTTTTACGTCGTCGATGAAGCTGTCCCCTTCACCTTGTGATCCAGGTGAGTCATCGGGCCCAGAACCTCCTTCCGACTTCCTCCCGGCTGAGCCGGGTACACCAACGGAGCGCCTCGTGGCGCACAGACTTCGCTCCACCACCCAGCGGCGGGGAAGGATCTTGAAGCCTTTGACGTCGTCGGTCCGCTTCACAATCTCGACGACGATGCCCAACGCGTCACGAGCCCATGAAAGCACCGTGGAATCAGCGGAGTTGGCATATCCGCCGTCGGCCCACGCGCCTCGCCACCCTCGCTGATCTTGATCGACTCAGCGTCGATCACGGCGGCAGACGGCTCGGGACCGCGTCCGGACCTGGCGGAGGAGCTCGTCGTGGACGGCGGACCACCTTTTCGTAGGTCACGCACGGGAAGGGGCCGTTGGGCCATCGCCATACCGGAGGGCAGATCGCGATCTTCACGCTTCGCGCATGACCAGCTACCCGACAGGCTCTGAGCCAGCTAGGAGGCGGCGAGGAAGCTGGTCACCTGGGCGGTGAAGTCCTTGGCGTGCTGAAAGAGGAAGCCGTGGCCGGCGTCGCTGTAGAGGACGAGGACGGAGTTGTCGAGGTGCTGGACGGCGACGTAGGAGGCGTGGGCGGGGATCATCACGTCGTGCAGGCCGTTGGCGTACAGCACGGGGTGCTTGATCGTCTTCAGCTCCTCCGCCACCTCCGCGAAGGGACGCGCCAGCATCTTGTCCAGCGCGGCGAGCATCCCCTGGGTCGCCTCCAAGGACGCCGGGGGGCTGCCGGCGTCGAGCCTGGTGGCGAGGTTGTCGAAGTGCCTACGGGCGGCCGCATTACCCGCCTCGGTGTCCGGGTAGAACAGGAACGTCAGGTCACCCTCGGTGAATTCGGGCATCCTGGGCATTATGCTCAGGACCTTCTCACTCATGGGCGGCGTGTCGGGCAACCAGGCGGCCGGGCCGCTGCCCGCCACGATGAACTTGCGCACCAGGTCGGGGCGGCGCAGGGCCATGTCCTGGGCCACGACGCCGCCCATCGACCACCCGAGGAGGTCGGCCTTCGGCAGGCCAAGGGCCTCGATGAACTCGACGGCGCCGTCAGTGAAGCCCTGCAGCGAGTCGCGTGGCTCACCGGTGGTGTAGCCGACACCGACGTTGTCGAACATGATCACGTCGTGATCGGCGGCAAGCAGGTCGACGAACTCCGGGTCCCACAGGTCGATGGTGCCGCGGAAGCGGTGCAGCAGAACCAGCGGGGTGCCGCCCCGCGGACCCAGCCGCCGGTAGGTGAAGGTCGCGGAGGGACCCTCCACTGTGAGGTTCTCGGCCTTGTCCGCCAAGTACGTAGTCATGTCGTCCTTCTTTCACTGGTGGGTGTGCTTGGAGTCCCACGGCCTCATCGGGGTTCTCGCGGGTCCGGAGCGGAAGTCGTTCGGCGAGCAGCCGCAGGGATGCGGGCTGTCGGCAGCACGAGCGCGACACCGGTTCCGGTACCCCGCTGGCCGAGGACGGTGTTGGCCGCACAGTCGAAGCGCACCTGCCGGGTTGGCCAGGCCGCCACCCGCGCCACCACTGTGGGCCCGGGTTCCGCTGCTTCCTTGGCGCACAGCGGCAACACGATCCCGTCGCCGTCCTCGACCGGGGAACTTCGACGGCGCCAGGCACGGGAGGGCATGCGCGACCCGTTCGTTCGCGTGGGTCGGGCTCAGGGGGTGGCGGGGGCCGCGGCTCGCTGTCCGAGGAGTTCGAGTGCGATGTCGGCCAGCATGTCCTCCTGACCGGCGATCAGTTTGCGGCGCCCGGCCTCGATGAGGATCTGCCGTGTCGACAGGCCGTACTGCTCCGCCACGTGCTCGGCATGACGGAGGTAGCTGGAGTAGACGCCGACGTAGCCGAGGGTGAGGGTCTCGCGGTCGACGCGCACCGGCCGATCCTGGATGGGGCGGACCAGGTCGTCGGCGGCGTCCTGCAGCGCCCAGAGGTCGCAGCCGTGTTCCCAGCCGTACAGGTTCGCCGCCGCCACGAACGCCTCGATCGGGCAGTTTCCCGCTCCGGCGCCGTGGCCGGCCAGCGACGCGTCGACCCGTACCGCACCGGCCTCGACGGCGGCGAGGGAGTTCGCCACCGAGAGCGAGAGGTTCTCGTGGGCGTGGATGCCGATCTCGGTGGTCTCGTCGAGAACATCGCGATAGGCGAGGATGCGGTCGCGCACGCCGTGCGGCGTGAGGTGGCCGGCGGAGTCGGTGACGTACACGCAGTTCGCCCCGGCGGCCTCCATCGTCCGGGCACAGGCTGCCAGTTCCTTGGGTTCCAGGCCGTGCGACATCATCAGGAACGCCGCCACGTCCATGCCCAGTTCACGGGCCCGGCCGATGTGCTGGATCGCCACGTCGGGCTCGGTGCAATGGGTGGCGACCCGGACCGAGGTGACGCCGAGCTCGAACGCGGCCTCGAGATCCCCGACCCGGCCGAGGCCAGGCACCAGCAGGGTGGCGACCCGGGCCCGCTCGACGGTCTCGGTCACTGCGCGGATCCACTCCTCGTCGGTGTGGCTGCCAGCTCCGAAGGTGAGGGTCGAACCCGCGAGGCCGTCACCATGGGCGATCTCGATCGAGTCGACACCGGCCCGGTCGAGTGCGCCCGCGATCTCGCGGACGGTTTCAGGAGCCATGCGATGCCGTATGGCATGCATACCGTCGCGCAGGGTGACGTCCTGGACGAAAACTCGGGTCACGAAGCACGCTCCATGAGGTTCTCGGTCCGCCGAAGCCGCCGCTCAGCGGCCCCGACGGCGGCGGCGGTCATGATGTCGAGATTGCCGGCATAGGCCGGCAGGTAATCGGCGGCGCCCTCCACTTCCAGATAGGTGGTCACCTGCAGTCGCTCCCCCGGTACGAGCGAGGGGCTGATGCCCCGTAGCGGGACGTCGGGGCCGATCTCGGCGAACTGCACCTCGTGCTTGAGCCTGTAGCCGGGAACGTAGGCGGACACCTCCTGGACCATCGCATGAACCGAGGCACGAACGGCGTCGCGGTCGGTCTCGGCGCCGACCAGGCAGTGCACGGTGTCGCGCATGTGGACGGGCGGGTCGGCGGGATTGAGGATCACGAATGCCTTCCCGAGCCGCGCGCCGCCGACCACCTGCAACGCCCGGGACGTGGTGATGGTGGTCTCGTCGATGTTGGCCCGGGTGCCGGGTCCGGCGGAACGCGACGAGATGGAGGCAACGATCTCGGCGTACTCGACCGCGGCGACCCGCGACACCGCGGCCACCACCGGGATCGTGGCCTGGCCTGCGCAGGTCACCATGTTGATGTCACCAGCGTCCGTGTGGTCGTCTCCGTTGACGGAGGGCACGACCATGGGGCCGGCTGCGGCAGGCGTCAGATCGATCATCCGGATCCCGTGCGCGGCCAGCGGAGCGATGTTGTCGGCATGGGCGGAAGCCGATGTGGCGTCAAAGGCCAGTTCGATCTCGTCGATGTCCGGCCAGGCGAGCAGACCCGCGACACCCTCCGAGGTGGTGCGGATCCCGAGATCACGCATGCGGCGCAGACCATCGGACCGTGGGTCGATTCCGACGACGCCGGCGAGCTCCAGCACGGGACTCCGCATGATCTTGAAAGCGAGGTCGGTGCCGATGTTTCCGGAGCCGATGATGACGACTCGTACCATTTTCTCTCCTGTACTTTCGCGCGTATGCCGTCAATGGCTCTCACGGGGGATGCCCGCGGGCCGGCGGCCCACGAGGAAATCGAGATCTGCGCCCCGGTCGGCCTGCAGAACGTGCCGGTGGTGGAGGAGTTCGTATCCAGAGCTGGGCGGGAAGGGGGGTGGTGCGGCCTCGGCGGCCCGTGCGTCGAGTTCGGCTTCGTCGACGATCAGGTCGAGGCTTCGACGGTCGACGTCGAGGGCAATCCGGTCGCCGTCACGGACCAGGCCCAGCGGCCCGCCGGCCGCGGACTCCGGTGCCACGTGCAATATGACGGTCCCGAACGCGGTCCCGCTCATCCGCGCGTCGGAGATCCGCACCATGTCGCGCACCCCGCGGCGCAGCAGCTTGGCAGGGATGGGCAGGTTCCCGATCTCGGGCATGCCCGGATACCCCTGCGGCCCCGAGTTGCGCAGGACGAGCACGGAGTTCTCGTCGACCGGCAGGTCGGGATCGTCGATGCGCCGGTATAGGTCCTCGCGGTCGTCGAAGACGATGGCGGGACCTTCGTGTCGGAGCAGATGTTCGCTGGCCGCGGCCGGTTTCACCACGGCGCCGGAGGGGGCCAGGTTGCCGCGGAGCACCGCCAGGCTCGCGCCCTTCTTCAGCGGGTCGTCGAAGCGGCGGATGACCGGGTCGTACCAGTCCCGCTCCGCGGGCACCTGGTCCCCCAGGCGACCGGTGACGGTGGTCGCCTCCGCGTCGAGGAGGTCACGCAGTTCGTGGAGGAGGACGGGAACGCCCCCGGCCTCGAAGAAGTCCTCCATCAGGTGCTCGCCCGCCGGCTGCAGGTCCACCAGGAGGGGCACCTTCTGCGCTGCTCGATCGATGTCGTTCAGGTCGAACGGCACCCCGACGCGGCCGGCGATCGCGATCAGGTGAAGCACGGCGTTCGTCGAACCGCCGGTGGCCGCCAGCGCCACCACTCCGTTGCGAAACGCCGCCGGGGTCAGGACGTCCGAGACCCGCACCCCGCTGCGCACCAACTCCACGGCCTGTCGCCCGCTGTCCTGGGCGAGAACGCGACGCCGCGCGTCGACAGCGGGGATCGCGGCGTTTCCGGGCAGGGCGAGCCCCAGGACCTCCATGAGTACGGCCATGCTGGACGCCGTTCCCATCGTGTTGCAGTGGCCGTTGGCGCGCCACATGCACGACTCCGCGCTGACGAACTCCTCGTCGGTCATCCGTCCGGCCCGCACCTCGTCGCTCATCCGGTACACGGCGGTCCCCGAGGGCAGCGGACGCCCCCGGTAACGGCCGGTCAGGGTGGGGCCACCGGAGACCACCACCGTGGGCAGGTCGGCGCTGGCCGCGCCCATGACGAGGGCAGGCGTGGTCTTGTCGCAACCGCCAAGCAGGACCACTCCGTCGAGCGGGTTCGCTCGGATGGACTCCTCTACGTCCATGCTGACCAGGTTGCGGTGCAGCATGGTCGTGGGTCGCATCAGCGTCTCGCCGAGCGACATCACCGGGAACTCGACCGGGAAGCCCCCTGCCTCGTACACGCCGCGCTTGACGGCTTCGGCCAAGTCGCGCAGGTGCGCGTTGCACGGTGTGAGCTCGGACCACGTGTTGCAGATGCCGATGACGGGGCGGCCGTCGAACATCCGGTGCGGCACGCCCTGGGCCTTCATTCCAGAGCGCCGGGCGAACGCGATCTTCTCGGTTCCACCGAACCAGGCCTGCGATCGGCTCTCCGGGCGAAGCACATCGTTGTTCTCTGCTTCCGGCACGGTGTCTCCCTGTTCTGTCGGATCGTCAGAGATCCGGCTTCAGAGTGTTGCCGCGTCACCGCCGGGGTGCGAGTGGCCAGGGCACATCTCGCACGCCGCCGGCGCGGTGTGCGACTATCTCGCAAGGGTGAATCGTGGGCATGCATGGGGGCACGGTCGGGTTTGAACGCAATCGATGTCCCAGCGACCCGTTCGGGCTGTTCACGGTGGCCCGGCCGGAGTCGGGTCTCGCGGAGGTCACACGGGAACCGGGGGTGCCCGCGGACGCCGAGGCGTACGCGGGCACCTGGCGCAGCTGGTACTCCCGTCCATGGATCGGGGCGGCGTGGCGAGCTGCCCTGGGCGAACCACGACGAGCCGCGCCGGGCGTCACTCGACGAGCCGCGTGTCGGGTTCGGGGCGCCGGATGTGCCCGAGGAAGCGCGCCCAGCCTGTGCTCGCCTGGCACCGGCTCCCTCCCTGGCCGGACTCGGTCCTTGGGCTGGAACGGCGTGTGGCCGGTCCGACTCAGGACGAGGGGGCCACATCGATGAGGACCTTGCCCACGGTGTCGTTCTCCACCGCAGCATGGGCTTCGCCAGTGCGTTCGAGTGGGAATCGGTGCAGGGGCAGGCCCGCGTCCTCACCCACACGCAAAGCGCCGTCGGCGACCGCCGCACGGACATCGGCGACCGCGTTGTCCTTGGCTGTCTCGGGAACGGTGTAGACGAGGATGCCCTGCCAACGCAGGTTCGGCGTCATGGCCTCCCCGATCGGGAACGTGAGGTCGAGCCCGCCATTCGCAGCATAGAAGGCGATGACCGCGTTCGGGGCGGCCACCGCGTGGTCGAGGGCGGAGTTCACCGCGGGTGCGACCTCCACAATGATGTCCACGCCCTGAGGCGCGAGCCCCCTGATCACAACGGCGGCATCGTCACTGCGGTAGTTCACGACATGGTGGGCGCCAGCGGCCGCGGCCAACTCTGCTTTACGAGGCCCGCTCACCGTGGTGATCACACGCGCTCCAGCCCATCGGGCGAGCTGAATGGCGGCGTTGCCGACCGCTCCGGCACCGCCCGCGACCAGCACGGTCCTCCCTTCCAGGGCGCCCGGCGCGAGTCGGCCGGGGCCACCGTCCGCCACAGTCAGTGCCCGATGTGCGGTGAGTGCCGGAATGCCCAGCGCCGCACCGAGGTCGAACGACGCCCGGTCGGGCAGCACAACGGCCTGCCGCTCCGGCAGGACCACGTACTCCTGGGCCGTGCCGTCGGCCCGCTGCCACGCGGCCTCCCACATCCACACCCGCTCACCGAGCCTCGCCTCGTCCACTCCCGGGCCGACCGCGTCGACGACCCCCGCACCGTCCTGGTTGGGGACCTGTTCGGAACAGCCCTCGGTCACACCACGCGTGCGCATCTTCCAGTCCGTCGGATTGACGCCGGACACCTGAACCCGCACCCGCACCTCACCCGGCCCTGGATCGGGTACCGCCCGTTCGGTCAAGGTCAGGACGTCGGGGCCGCCTGCATCTCTGTACACGATTGCCTTCATGCAGACATGAAGCCACCTCCCAGAGCCTTCATTCCCGCCGCTTCCTGACGAAAGGGCCGCGGTCCCGCTTCCGCCTCGAGCCGAAGCGGGGGTTCCAGCCGGCCATGGGACGTGCGGTGGAGATCAAGGGCTTCGAGGACCTGCTGGAAGCCCCCCACATCTTCGGTACGCGGGACCAACGGGTGCCGCACCTCCTGCTCGCACCCACCACACACGCGGAGGTCCTTGCCGACCACTAGCGGCAACTCCCAGGCGATGGTCCACTACTACGCGATCGATACGACGCTCCTGCCTCGGTTCCCGCCCCAGTACCGGTCGTGGTTGCAGATGGTCTCGCCGCCCCAGTGAAGGTCGGCCACAAGCCCACGTCGGACTCACCGCACCGGCTTCATTCATGGAGCAGGCCCGGGGAAGGCTCTTGACCGTCGGGCACCTTCGCCCAGTGACCTTGTTCATGGGTCATCCGGACATGAACACGCTCCCCCTGTCCGGTGCGCGCGTCCACGACGCATGTCCCCCGCGGGTCCGCCCGATGACCAGCATCCCCGCCGCACGAGCCCAACCATGACAGGCGGCAGAGCCTTGCGCATGAAACCGATCCCCCACGTCAACCGCCCCCGCCAGCCGTGTTCCCCGCAAGTCTCGGGCGCGGAGCCCTTCCCCAGATCGACAGCGTGACCCCGAAAGGATGCTGGGTTTACTTAAATATACTCAGCCAGGTACTGTCATCACCGGCAACACCGACCCCGCCTCACGGGAACCCGCACAACACCCGCCCCGCGTGGAG
>NZ_JBIWOA010000051.1:65160-65859 GCF_044767525.1 Streptomyces sp. NPDC101234
TCCGTCACCGCTTCCATGCACTCCGACCGCAAGGCCCCCGGCCACATCGCCAAGGCCGCCGGGGCCCGCTCCCTCGTCGTCGACTTCCGCCTGGCTGACGACGGCACCCACCTCGGCCGCCGGCTCGCCGACGCCAAGGTCACCTCCGAAACCCACACCCTCCCCGAAGGCCAACACTCCTTCATCCTCGCCGCCGGACGCGTACCCGAAGCCAACGAAGCCATCACCAAAATCGGCAACTGGCTCCACACCCACCTCAACAACTAACCGGCAAAGCTGCCCGACCATCCACATCGACCACCGAGAACTCCATCTCGTAGATCACACGGAAGGCTGACTGACATGAAGGCATTCATCGTCGAGAAGTACGGCAAGGACGGCGCGCGCGCCGCAGAGGTGCCCAAGCCCACGATCGGGAACCGCGACGTCCTGATCAGAGTGAGCGCCTCCAGCATCAACCCGCTGGACAAGATGGTCCGCAACGGAGAGTTCAAGCAGCTCCTGAAGTACAAGCGCCCCTTCGTGCTCGGCCACGACGTGTCCGGCGTCGTGACACAGGTCGGCTCCGCCGTACGCAGCCTCAAAGTCGGCGACGAGGTCTACGCCCGCCCGCGCGACCTGCGCATCGGAGGCTTCGCGGAATACATCGCAGTCGACCAGGACGACGTCGCACCCAAGCCCGCCACACTCACCCTCCAG